>CANHRF010000075.1 GCA_947463335.1 Actinomycetota bacterium | reverse complement strand
TGAAAATCTCTCAGGTCGTCAATGTTTTGTTCTAGATCCAATGTTGGCTACAGGTGGAACGCTGGTTGCAGCGATTAACTTTTTAATTGAACGTGGCGCCGATGACATCACTGCAATTTGCATTCTCTCCGCTCCTGAAGGAATAAAAGTACTTGAAGATGCCTTCGCTAACACCGGTGTTCCAATCACACTTGTCACAGGTGCGCTTGATGAGAAGTTAAACGAACACGGTTATATCGTTCCTGGTTTAGGTGACGCTGGTGATCGTCTTTACGGTGTTGTTTAAATGGCATCAACATCACCTGGGTACGGAATCACGATTCGTGTTGAAGGATCTCCAGATCTTCAGCCAGTTGCTTTAATCACCAGCACAATCACTGGGGCCGGGGCAACAATTACCGCACTCGATGTTGTTGAGTCACTTTTAGAAAAAGTAGTTATAGATGTCACTTGCGACACAATAGATGTGGATCATGCGCAAGAAATAAATAACGCCTTGACCGCACACGCAGGGCTGACAGTTCGCAAAGTTAGCGATCGCACATTCTTATTGCACCTTGGTGGAAAGTTAGAAGTTCAGGCAAAAGTGCCCTTAAAGACGAGAGATGATCTATCTCGCGCATACACCCCAGGTGTAGCCCGTATTTGTCAGGCAATTGTTGAAGATCCCTCCGATGTACGCCGCTTAACAATGAAGCGCAATACCGTGGCTGTTGTTACAGATGGTTCTGCAGTACTTGGCTTAGGAAACATCGGGCCTGCTGCAGCGCTTCCTGTAATGGAAGGTAAAGCCGCGCTCTTCAAGAGATTTGCCGATGTCGATGCTTGGCCAGTTTGTTTGGATACACAAGATGTAGATGAAATTGTTCGCACCGTTCAGCTAATCGCCCCGGTTTACGGTGGCATAAACTTGGAAGATATCTCTGCACCTCGCTGCTTTGAAATCGAAGAACGCTTACGCGATTTATTAGATATTCCAGTTTTCCACGATGACCAACACGGCACAGCGATAGTTGTTCTAGCCGCTCTAACCAACTCACTTAAATTAGTAAAAAAGAAGTTGAGCGAGATAACAATCGTAATGAGCGGTGCCGGCGCAGCCGGTACTGCGATTGCCAGACTTCTGACCAAGAGTGGCGCACAAAAGATTATTGCCTTTGATATCAACGGATGTGTTACACCTGGATTTAGCGGAAGCATCTCAGATGCCATGAAAGGCGCAGATGTATTTATCGGCGTGAGCGCTCCTAATGTATTAACTGAAAAAGATGTAGCTTCTATGGCTAGCGGATCAATTGTCTTTGCTCTAGCCAACCCAGATCCAGAGATTGATCCAGTAATTGCGCGAAAGTATGCAACTGTCGTAGCAACCGGACGCAGCGATCAACCAAATCAGATTAATAACGTTTTGGCTTTCCCAGGAATCTTCCGCGGGCTGTTAGATGCAAACGCTCATAAAATTACAGATGAGTTATTGATTGCTGCGGCTGAGGCGATCGCATCTTGTGTTTCTACATCCCAGCTCAACGCATCATTTATCGTGCCTAGCGTTTTCGATGCTCAGGTTGTCCAAAAAGTTGCTGCGGCAGTAAAAAAGAGCGTTTAAATGGAGTTTGCAGCTTCTTTTGATTCCCAATTATCTTCGCTCGCCCCGTTTATCTTCTACACAGTAGTTGCGGGGATAGTTTTTATCGAGACTGGGCTGCTTTTCGGTTTCTTCTTACCCGGCGATTCGATTCTCTTTAGCGCTGGTTTAGTCGCAGCAGCTCACGGAAATATTAATATTGTAATTTTAGTTTCGCTTATCTTTCTCGCGGCTTTCTTCGGTGATCAAGTTGGTTTTGTGATCGGAAGAGTCGTTGGTCGTCCGTACTTGGATAAGAGAGAGTCTCCGAGAATGAAGCGCATGATTGCAAAATCTGAAGTCTTCTACGAAAAATATGGGTGGTGGGCTGTTGTGATTGCTCGCTTCTTTCCTTGGATTCGCACCTTTGTTCCGCCAATCGCTGGCGCTGCGAAGATGAATTACTACAAATTTTTATCGGCAAACGCACTTGGTGCTTTAATCTGGGGCGTTGGAATTACCCTTGCTGGTTACTACGCAGCGAGTGTTCCGTGGGTGAAGAGTTCTTCATATGCACTCGCAGCATTTTTTATTACTGCTTCTTTGATCTCAGTTTTGGTAAAGAACCGACGCCACCCACAACAACCCCTAGATAAGTCATAACAATTCCGGTTACTAAGTAAGCGCTGATCTGCACGCCTTCTGTTGGGGAATACAGATCAATAAGTAAAGATCCGACCAGTTGTCCACCAACGCTAATTAGCGTGAATGTGAGTACGCCTAAGTGTTGAACAATCGTCGATGTAAAGGCGATATAGATAACGCCGATTGTTCCACCCATGTACATCCACCAAGGCCCAGCCGGTAAGGGAACTAATTCAGAGCGATTGATCAATACTCCAATAGATAGAAAGATAAAGAGGAATGTTGTTCCCATTATGAAGTTGAGCCAAGAAGTAGCAAAACTCTGTTTTGTACTTTCATTTATCTGACCATTTAAAGCGCGCTGGACGCCGACTATGCAGCCGGCAAAACATCCGAATAACACTGCAAAAAGCGATAAATTCTGGGCGTCTATACGGTCAAAGACAGATACCAGCACTGCCAGCACGGTGACTCCAGCGGCGGTAACTCTTCTAGTTGTTATCTGCTTCTTGCCACCTCCAGTCAAACCGATGCGATCGACAAGCAGCGATGTCGCTGTCTGTCCCGCGATCGAGGCGACTGAATAAATTGCAACACCAACTATCGGAACAATTTGCGTTTGAACGGCTACGAAACTTCCGCCGAGCATTCCCGCAAAGAGCGTCCAAACTGGAATCTCTTTTCTATTCACTGCGCTCTTTAAATTCTTCATTCCATTTCGTATCGAAGGGGTGAAGATTGAGATTATTGAGATAAGAATTAAACCCGAGCCAAAGGAGACGAGCGCTGCTTCAATGGAATTGCCCATTCGGTGCGAGAGCTCACCATTGGCGCGCGCCTGCATCGCAATTAATATGCCAGAAAGAGCGGCTAGAAGATCTAGCCGGGTATTACCTTTGGTCACTGTGGATGGGTGCCGGTGAATTCGCGCTTGTCAGCGATCCAATCCATCAAAGCAAATAAGACGCCAGAGATAACAAATGTTAGGTGAATGGCGATTCTCCAAATTGTGCCTTCGCCAACTTCTGCTTCACCAGCTAGTTCAATGAAATCCTTTAAGAGTTCAATGACCGAGATAGCAACTAGCGAACCAATCAACTTAATTTTCAATCCGCTGAAGTCAATTGTTCCCATCCAGTGTGGACGATCTTTAGATTCCAGAGCGATATCAATACGAGATACAAAGTTTTCATAACCTGCGAAGATCACCATTAAAATAAGATTTGCCAGAAGAGTTAAATCAAGGAGAGCCAGTAACGCAAGGGTAAATTCGCTCGCACTCATATCTGGAGTCTTTTCAGCGAGGTGCCAGAACTCAATTACGAAGCGGTAAGCGAGAAGAATTAGCGCTCCGACAAGTCCAAGGTATAGCGGAGCAAGTAAGAAACGGCTGCGGAAGAGAATCGCTTCGACGATATGTGAAATTTGGCTCATAGGCAGATTTTAACTCAACCGCCTAGTTGATCAGTGATTTCTAGCCATTCTTCTTCTCGAGTGTTTAAATCGGTACGCGCACTTTCAAGTTCTTCGCTGATTTTTGTTAACTCTGCTGGATCAAATGCCGCGTTTTCTTGCGCTATTTCTAGCTCAGCAATCTTCTCCTTAGATTTCTGAATCTGTCTTTCTACACGTACTAAATCCTTCTTCAACTGACGTTGCTCAGAGGCTGAGGATTGAGGTTTCTCTTTACTCGGCTGAACTGGTTTTTGCAGTGAATCAAGACGTTGCTCCAGATACTGATCGACTCCGCGGGGCAGATCGCGAAGCGCGCCATCTCCAAGCAATCCAACAAATCGATCACAAACTCGTTCCAGAAAATATCTATCGTGAGAAATAATAATTAGTGTTCCGCCGAAACTATCTAGAAGATCTTCTAGTTCAGTTAAGGTTTCAATATCAAAATCATTTGTCGGCTCATCTAGTAACAAGACATTTGGTGAATCCATTAATAAGCGAGTTAGTTGCAATCTGCGTTTTTCGCCTCCGGATAAATCACCGACCGGGGTCCATTGCGAATCTTTATCGAAACCTAACCGTTCGCAGAGTTGAGATGCAGAAAGTGACTTTCCATTGCCAAGTTCGATATGTGAAGCTACTTTTTCAACCGCTTCTAGCACTCGCCAAGTTGGATTTAACTCATCCAGATGCTGGGTTAAGAAAGCTGCTTTGACGGTGACTCCTGTAGTTAGCTTTCCAGCCGAAGGTTGTACTTGTCCTACCAAAGTGCGCATTAAAGTAGTTTTTCCAGCGCCATTAACGCCGACAATTCCAATGCGATCTCCGGGACCAACGTTCCAGTAAAGGTCATCAATTAACTCTTTTTCACCAGCTTTGATTTGCAGGTGGTGTGCCTCAAAGACAGTGTTTCCTAAACGATTTCGCGCAAACTTTAATAACTCACCTTGATCGCGTGGTGCGGGTTCTTCGGCAATCAGAACATTTGCTGCATCTACACGAAACTTAGGTTTGGTGGTTCTTGCAGGTGCACCTCTACGTAACCACGCAAGTTCCTTGCGGATCAAGTTATTGCGTCGGGCATCCATTGCACTCGCTTGGCGTGCGCGCTCGGCTTTAGCTAAAACAAATGCTGAATATCCACCGTCGTACTCTTCTACTTTGCCACCGACAACTTCCCAAGTGCGATCAGTCACCGCATCGAGGAACCATCTATCGTGCGTGATAACAAGGACGGCTAAAGATTTGCGGCTATTTAAGTGGTTCGCCAACCACGCCACACCTTCAACATCTAGATGGTTGGTTGGTTCATCTAAGAGAATCAAATCAAGTTCATCAATCAATAATTTGGCTAGACCGACTCTACGTTTTTCTCCTCCAGATAAAGTAGAGAATTTTCTTTCAAATAAGTGATCATCGAAGCCGCCGAATAGGCCGGTAAATACTTCTCTTATTCCTGAATCACTCGCCCATTCGTGTTTTGCTCTATCTCCGATTACTACATCGCCTACCGTTGAATTCGGATCAGCTTTATCGACTTGTGAAAGTAGGCCTATTTTTACTGAATTAGCTTTTGTTACTCTGCCTTGATCAGGATTTTCAAGCGCAGCAATTACTTTCATTAGCGTGCTTTTACCTGAACCATTACGTCCAACAATTCCGATGCGATCGCCTTCGGAGACGCCAAGTGAAACTCTTTCAAGCAGCGCTCT
>CANHRF010000074.1 GCA_947463335.1 Actinomycetota bacterium | reverse complement strand
CAAAATCCCCAGAAATTGAACTTCTGGATATTGCTTCGCTAACTCGATCAGAATCGGAATTTCAGCTCGGCAAGGAGAACACCAAGATGCCCAGACATTTACAACTGCAACTTGACCAGGGTTAAAGATAAAAGTTTTTCCACTAAGCGTCATTCCTGATAAAGCAGGCGCCGCTTTTCGATCCGCGCTATCAATTCTGGTTACAGCACCGCTGCCTTCGATAAAGCTTTCTTCCGGCGAAGAACTTCCGCCACCACCACATGCAGTTAGAACCATTGCAGTAAGAAGCGCAACCACGATAGAGAGAACTGGTTTACGCATAGATCGTATTATTTCTTGCTAGGTAACAAATGTGCAGCGGGTTCAGAATAAGTCAGCCCAGAAATCAAACCATCTTCATCGAAATGAATGCTGGTGACTGATGCCAATGTGCATTGACGCTTGCGCGGATCGTGCAACATAGAACGGCCTTCAATAGCGCTTCTAGTTATCCAAATTGGTAATTGATGCGAAACAACAATTGCATCTTTGCCATTGGCTGCTTTATTCGCTGCAAAAATTGCGGCGAACATACGATTGATCTGCTCTTCGTAAGGTTCTCCCCAAGATGGTTTCCAAGGGTTGTATAAATGACGCCAGGTTGACGGGTGTTTCCAGATTCCGCTTCCTGGTTCAAAGCTCTTTCCTTCAAATAAATTTGCCGCTTCGATCAAACGATCATCAGTTGTGATCGTAATTCCGTGTGCTTTCGCTATCGGTGCCGCGGTCTCTTGTGCGCGTTGCAGAGGTGAGACGTGTAGCGCGCCTAAATTAATTGACTTAGACCACTCACCAATCACTTCAGCCATCTCTTGTCCGCGGTTTGATAAACGCCATCCAGGTTGACGTCCGTATAGAACTTTCTGAGGATTCTCTACTTCGCCGTGACGCACTACATGGACCGTTGAACTCATAGCGCTAAGCATAAAGCGTCTTATGTCAGGGCGATATCGCGCAAAATCGCTAGGGTAGTGACATGTCACTCACACCTCGGCGTGCGGCTTTCTTCGACGTCGATAACACCCTGGTGCGAGGCTCAACTATCTACTTTCTCGGCCGGGGAATGTACCAACGTGGCTTTTTCACAAAGTCAGATATTTCACGTTTCGTTTTAGCAAATCTGAGATTTCGCTTAACAGGGACTGAAAAGCAAGATGAGATAAATCGTTTTCAGAAAGCTGCCCAAGATTTTATTGGTGGACACAATGTTTCAGAGATAAGAACGGTCGCCCAAGAAATTTATGATGAATATGTTTCGCCTGCTTTGTGGGAAGGAACTATTGAAATTGCACAACGCCATCTAAATGATGGAGTTGAAGTTTGGCTAGTCACTGCCGCACCTGAAGATATGGCAACTTTAATTGCTGAAAGGTTGGGGTTTACGGGTGCACTTGGAAGTAAAGCAGCGATAGAGGATGGTCATTACACCGGAGCGATGAATGGGCCGCTTTTGCATGGACGCGAAAAAGCTATTGCCATGCAAGAACTGGCTAAAGAAAATGGTTTTGATTTAGCAAACTGTTTTGGATATTCAGATAGCCACAACGATTTACCTCTTCTGCTCACAGTGGGAAATCCTTCAGCGATTAATCCTGATGCAAAATTACGGATTCGTGCGCTTCAAGAACGCTGGCCAATTCATGACTTCCGCCGGATGAGATTTTTAAACCGTTTACTTGGGCCCATGGTCTCGCGAATCGCTTGGCTCGGAACCAGACTTACTCCCCGCCGTAAACCCCGCTGAGTTAAAAAGCCAATTCGCGCTCCAACCTCACTTGCCAGTAATGTAGGCAAGTTATGGAAACGCGCTCCTTTGCAGATTACTTACGCACCTTGGATGACGCTGCCTTAATTTCCCTCTTTTCGTATCGCCCTGATCTTGTGACTCCGGTTCCACCAGATGTTGCATCGCTTGCTGTACGTGCAACTTCTGCCCCAAGTTTGGCGCGGGCAATTGATGCTTTAAATCATTGGCAATTTCAAGTATTGGAAGCTTGTGCTGCAGTCACCGAACCATTTACCGAAAAGCAGATCGCAGCTCTCACAGATAAAGCTGCGCTCTTTGTTATCCCTGGGCTAATCGAACGCGGATTGGTCTACACAGGAAAAGATGGGCTTTATCTCCCAACAACCGTGCGCGAAGTTCTCGGTAACGATATTGCTGGGTTAGGTCCACAATCTATGGCGAAGTTAAATTTGAAGAAATTAGAGGAAGCGCCGCCAGCAGCGAAGAAAGCGCTCGATGCCATGGTTTGGGGGCCACCGCGTGGAACTATCGCCGATATAAAGAAACCTGGCGTGGGAGTTGCCTGGCTTTTGGAGAATGGCTTTGTTGTCGCTGCAAATTCGCAAACCGTTTTAATGCCTCGTGAAGTAGCGATTTATTTACGTGGCGGCAAGATACATAAAGAACTTTTCATTCAAGCACCAGAACTACGCGGAGATAAGCGAGATAGCAAGAGCGTTCAGCTGGCAGCAATAGCAAATGTGTCGACGATATTGCGTTGGACTGAAGAGATTCTTAACTTCTGGGCGCAAGAACCAGCCGACGCGCTTCGCTCGGGAGGTTTAGGGGTTAGAGATTTAAAGATTATCTCCAACCACCTTGGCGTTGATTCAAACTGTGCGGCATTCGTCGCTGAATTGGCTTACTTAGCCGGGCTATTAACCATTGATGCCGATGATCGGATTCTGCCAACCAATCAATTTGATATCTGGCTTACTCAAACAGCATCTGCACGTTGGCAATCACTTGTTTCGCAGTGGTTGATTACATCCCGAATGAGCGGCTTGGTCGGCAAAGAAGAGTCGAAGAGCGTTGCCCCACTTGGTCCAGAGCTAGATCGTGTGGCGGCTGCGCCAATTCGTAAGTTAACGCTGCGATTACTGCAGGAGAGCGAAGGTATTGCTCCAAAGATTGAGTCTCTTCTTGCGCTTGCGCAATGGAATACACCAGCTAAGCGCAGCGGTGGAATACCAAGTGATTACATCATCTGGAATCTGCGCGAAGCTGAATGGCTAGGAATTACTGGACAAGGCGTAATTTCCAAATACGGAATCGGTTTATTGACTGGCGCCGATCTAGATGAGATCGATGAAGATCTTCCTAAAGCCGTTGATCACATTCTTATTCAGAGCGATCACACAGCGATTGCGCCTGGACCGCTGGAACACGAGATCGCTCAAGAGTTAGCGATACTTGCAGAAATCGAAAGTCGCGGTGGAGCTACTGTCTATCGCTTTAGCGAAGCAACTATCCGACGTGGTTTAGATCATGGGCGCACCGGAGATGAGATAAAAGCATTTTTGAAGAAAACCTCAAAGACTCCAATGCCACAACCGTTGGAATATTTAATTGCAGATGTGGCAAAGAAACACGGGAAGTTGCGAGTCGGCAATACCGCAGCATTTATTCGGTGTGAAGATCAAGCGCTAATCGCGCAGATCATTAGTGATAAACGTTTAGAGATGTTATCACTGCGCCAAATATCTCCAGAAGTTTTAATCTGCCAGCACGATGCCGCTGATGCAATGTCTATTTTGCGGAGCTTTGGTTATCTACCAGCAGGAGAAGATTCGCAGGGAGCGTTGCTCAGTGGCCCACGGATTCAACGCGCTAAAGGAAAGGCGCGACCACCAAGAATCATCGGTGAGTTCGATCGCCCTGATGAGTTGCAGTTAGAAGCGGCGTTACGCGCACTTCGAACTGGTGAAAAATCGAGCCATCGCCAAAGCACTTTGCGAAATATCGCAGCAAGTGCGCTTGGTTCACTTCCTCGCACAACCGCAAATGAAACTTTAGATATCTTGGCTAATTATCTGCAGAACCAACCAGCAACATCGCTATCAATTGGATATGCAGATAACAATGGCTTGGTTTCGCATCGCATCATCGATCCCTTAAAACTCTCTGCCGGTTCGCTTATCGCACGTGATCACGCCACAGGTGAGGTGCAAACCTTTAGAATTGCCCGCATAACAGGGGTGGCGGCGATATGACGAGCACGAATCAGGCTACATACGGCAGACTTGACCCTATGTTGGCTGCGATTGAAGCTTTGGTGCGATGTGAATCGCCGACCGAAGATCTCGCTGCTTGCCAGAATGTAGTTCGGTTAGCCAGTGACATTGCTACTCGAGTTCTCGGAACACCAGCGCAGATTAAAGAGATAAAGGGACGCCCCGTATTTTGGTGGGGCGCAAACCAACCAGAAATTCTTTTACTTGCTCATCTAGATACTGTCTGGCCACACGGTTCTTATCAACCACTTTGGGAAGTAAAGGGCGATGTAATTCGCGGCCCTGGAGTCTTTGATATGAAGGCAGGTTTTGTTCAAGCTCTTTATGCCTTGAAAGATATTGATGGTGTTGGAGACCGCGTAGCTCTCGTTGCCACAACTGATGAAGAGACTGGTTCTTTCGCTTCAAGAGAATTGATTATGGAGTTATCGGCTGCAGCAAAAGCGGTTCTTGTCTTAGAAGCATCACTTGATGGCAAGGTTAAGACCGGCCGTAAAGGTACTGCGATGTACAAGATAAATGTTCACGGTTTAGCCGCGCACGCAGGTTTAGAACCAGAAAAGGGCGTTAACGCCACCGTTGAAATTGCCCACGTAATCCTGCAACTTGCGGCGCTTGAGAATAAAGAGCACGGCACAACAGTTGTCCCAACTTTGTTGAAATCTGGAAATAGCGCTAACACGGTTCCGGATTTAGCGGTTCTGGAGATCGACGCGCGTTCATTTTCGCAATCTGAAATCGAGAGAGTTGATTCTGCGATTAAATCATTTAAGGCAACGGTTGCCGGCGCACGCCTTGAGATCACTGGTGGGTTAAATCGACCACCACTGCAGCCATCATCAACAAAAGCGCTCTATGAAAAGATTGAAGTTGTTGCAAAATCTATAGGAATGGCACCGTTAGGTTGTGCCGAAGTCGGTGGTGCAAGTGATGGTAACTTCGCAGCCGCTGCTGGCGCACAGGTGTTAGATGGTTTAGGCGCAGTCGGCGGTGGCGCACACGCTCCAAGTGAATGGCTCAGCCAAAAATCTATTGAAGAGCGCAGCGCTTTACTGCACGCTTTTATCAAAGAGCTGTTGAAATGAGCGAAGGACCGCTAATCGTTCAGAGTGATAAGACTCTGCTGCTAGATATCGATCATCCACTTTCTACAGAATGTCGCCGCGCGATTGCGCCATTTGCTGAACTTGAGCGATCACCAGAACATATCCACACTTATCGTTTAACTAACCTCGGACTCTGGAATGCTCGTGCCGCAGGTCACGATGCAGAGTTAGTGATCGATACTTTAATCAAGTACTCACGCTATGCCGTGCCGCATTCACTGCTAGTTGATGT
>CANHRF010000073.1 GCA_947463335.1 Actinomycetota bacterium | reverse complement strand
GCGAAATCCATAGATAACTAGCGCAACGCCAATTACCAATGAGATCAATGCAAGAAGAACGGCGCTTACGATTTCCACGCCTTAATCCTAAGGCTTTAGAGCCTACTTATCGTCCAAATGATCACCATCATCGCTAGCGCGACAATTAATCCTTGCGCAATCGTCTCCATTTATGCAGGAACAATCACTTGTTGTGAGGCGGCTACGTTATCAACGGTCAACTGCGCATCAACCGGAGTCGTGCGCTTAATAACGGCGAGTGCGATTGGACCAAGTTCAAAGTGGCGCGCAACGGTGCCAAGGAAACCAACTCGTACATCACCATTCATCACATCTGTGCCTGGTGCCGGCATCACAACTTGGCTGCCATCTAAATGCAACATAACTAAGCGACGTGGTGGATTACCTAAATTAAATATCTTTGCCACTGTTTCTTGTCCGCGATAACAACCTTTATTCATATGTACTGATTTATTTAAAACACCGAGTTCATTAGGGATTGATTTGTGGTCGGTATCAAAACCAATTCGTGGACGCCCTGCCGCAACGCGTTCTGCATCTAGCGCCCAGGTGCCAACCTGCATTGCAGTTGCCCCAAATGTTTCTTTCATCTCTTTCAATTCAGCGCGCGGCACCAAGGCATATGGCCCACCGATTTCTGTAGCAATTCCGGGAGCGCGTAATACAACATATTCACTGGATGCATCGCGTACTTCAACGCGCAACATAAACTTCATTTTCTGCAGATAAGTAACCAGATTTTCAGCGTATCCCGGATCAAGCACCAACCAAGTACTTTCGCCATCGTCGACTAAGTTAAATTGATATTCCACGTGGCCTTGTGGATCGAGAATTAGCGCTGAACTCCATTGGCCCACAGCAAGTTCAGATAAGTGTTGGGTAGTTAAATCGTGTAACCACTTGAGGCGATCCGCGCCTGATACTGCAACGATATTTAAATGTGAGAGATCTGCCCAAGCCTTGCCTTCGAGCATCGCTTTCTGTTCTTTATTAGGTTCGCCAAAGTGCCAAATAGCGCCCTTGTCGACGCCATCTTCAACTAATACTGCAGTCACTTTTTAATTACCGAATTACTTAACGCACGCAGCGCATAGCCCATAAATTGCAAAGTGAGTTACATCTGTTTTAAAGCCGTAGTCATCAGCTAAATTCTGTACAAAATTTGCTGCCGCTGCGATCGGCGCATCTCCGACCGATCCGCAATCTCCGCAAACCAAATGTAAGTGAGTTAATTCTTCAGCTGCGTGGTAAGTCGCTCCGCCATGGCCCAAGTGTGTATGTTGCACAAGGCCCACATTTTCTAGCGTTTCTAGGTTGCGATAGACAGTGGAAAGGTTGATACCGGGATGTGTGGCACGGACCTTTTCAGCGACTTCTTCTGGAGTCGCATGGCCGAGTTCGCGTACTGCAGATAAGACTAGTTCGCGCTGTGGTGTTAAGCGCAGACCCTTATCGCGTAGTTCATGTCTATCAGCCATAGCTTTAGCCTACCTTCAAAGTGAATTGATTAAAAGTGTAAATAACTGGTTATTGGTGTGTTACTTCGCTGTACGAGCGCGCAAGATGAGCAAATACATCTCGCAACCCAAACAGAAATTAAATGCCGCATTTAAAAACGCAGCAGCAAGTGCAAAAGCGACAGCAACTGTGAATAGCCCTCCAGCGCCACCTACTGATGCAATTACCGCAACAAGTGCGAAGCCAAGTCCGACTGTCTGTGCAAATTGTGGTGGACGCACATCTTCGAAAGTCGCTTCTGACTTCAAGCGCGGCTTAATTAACTTTTTAAATATAAATGCATAAGGCGTAAATTGCGGACCGCGGATTGCACCAATTGCAAAGACAACGGCTTGAAAAGCGATTACCCAAAGGCTTGAAGTCACCAGGGCTATTGCGAGTACAACTGTCGTGATTACCGCTGACCAACGTGGGCCTCTTGCATCAATTGATACTGACATTTTTACTTCCTTCACATTTTTTATGTTTGATTTATGGGTCGTGGTTTTAGTTTTTGAAAAGCAAACTAAGCGCGACACATAGAGCCAGCTAAGCGACCGTAATCAATTACACGACGCTTCGTGAAGTAGCTGGTTTGGATAGCGAACATAGGTAAAGAATAAAGGCGTTTGCGGCAATTGACTACTTGCAAGCCCTTCGCAATGACCCAGTCAGTGAATCGCCGCGATTGCAGCCTGTACTTGAGCGCGCTTAGGCGTACCCATTGCTCGGCCGACTTCTACGCCAGCGCCATTTAAAAATAAAGTTGTTGGCGTCGAGCGAATATCTAATTTACGTACCAGTTCAAGATGAGATTCTGCATCAATGTGGGCGTAACGAACATCAGGCATGGTTTTGACCATATCTTCGAGAAGTACTTTTGTTGCGCGGCACGGAGTGCAAAATGCTGAAGAGAATTGCACCATTGTGGCGCGCGAGCCAAGTTCGGTACCCACGATTGCAGCGGTGAGCTTTGGCCCATTTACCGTCTTCTTCTTTCGAAACTCCCCACGCGTGCGCTGGTACCAGAAGCCAAATCCGGTGGCGCCAGCCAACACAACCACGAGTGGAATCAATGTTTTCACAGGAGTATTCTCTCTCACTTAGGCAGATATCACTAACTCAATTTCGCGGAAAGGCTTGATCCCATGGCCAAGGTGTTGTTACTGACAAACACAAATGGCGCCAGCGCGGAAGTTCTGCCATCGCTCGCTTTATTGCAACATACGGTCAAGATTTTGCCGGCAGAAGCGAGCGTCCTAATTGATTCACCAGTAATGGATATTGTCTTTGTTGATGCCCGTCGTGATTTACCTGCAGTTAAGAATCTAACTCGTTTACTGACATCAACCGGTGTTGGTGCACCTGTTATTGCGATAACAACTGAAGGTGGACTTTCAGCGATGAGTGCGGATTGGGGAGTCGATGATGTAATGCTCGACACCGCAGGTCCGGCTGAAGTTGATGCGCGTATTCGAATTTCAATTGGAACTCACCTTGCCGCAGTGACTGCAGCAGATCCAAACGCGGGTGAGATTCGCACCGGCGATGTTGTTATTGATGAAAGTACCTACACCGCCAAGATCAAGGGCCGTTCACTTGATTTAACATTTAAAGAGTTTGAACTCCTTAAGTTTTTAGCGCAACATCCTGGTCGCGTCTTTACTCGCGCACAGTTGTTGCAAGAAATTTGGGGTTACGATTATTTCGGTGGAACTCGCACCGTCGATGTTCACATCCGTCGCTTACGTTCGAAACTCGGTCCCGAATTTGAATCAATCATCGGTACCGTGCGCAACGTTGGTTATCGCTTCACACTTCCTAACAATGGCAAAGAGAGCCAAATTTCCGAGCGGGTATAACCGCAATGCGACATATTCTTAAGATCCACAGATCACTCACTGATCCACTGCCAACAACAAAGCGCGAATACGCAATTCGCACCTTTAACCCCGAGCAAGATAAAGAACGCTGGCTCGAGCTAAATAATAAAATCTTCACAAACCACCCAGATCAAGGTAACTGGGCGATGCAAGATTTAGAGAACCGTATGGCTGAAAGTTGGTTTGATCCAGAAGGTTTCTTTCTCGCCACAAAAGGCGATCTAATAATTGGATTTGTCTGGACCAAGATCCATCAAGATTTTGTTAATCAAGAACCAGTCGGCGAGTTATATGTTGTTGGAGTCGATCCCGATCACGCCCACCAAGGCATTGGCCGCGCTGTTTCTGTCGCAGCAATTAATTATCTGGTTGCCAAAGGTTTAAAACACTCGATGCTTTACGTAGATGCAGATAACGAAAAAGGCTTAGCCCTTTACACAAGTCTCGGTTTTAACTAGCCAACTAAATCGGCGCACATCGCACGAAATGCAGCTGTGTGAGCATCAACATCGGCAGCTGTTGTAGCCGGTGACATCAGCGCCATATTATGAAATGGCGTCAATAAGAAACCATCGTTGAGCAAGCGCAAGTGAATGTACTGTTCTAATTCAAAGTCACCGGATTCAGCGGCTTCGCGACCAGTGCGCGGTGCTTTGCCCTTAAAAATGTATTCCCCACGTGCACCTAAGCGGTTGCAATGCCAATCTAAATCAAATTCAGCTATTGCAGCGTCAACGCCATCGCTCCAACGATTACCGAGTGCGATCATCTCTTTGAAGGCATCTGCAGTTAAAACTTCGCTTAAGGTCGCACGCATTGCCGCAAGCGACATGGCGTTTCCAGCCAGCGTGCTGCCGATGCCACCAGTGTCGATGATTTCAAGTTCTACTAACTTCTTAATTGAGTTTGCGACTTCTTCGGTCATTCCAAAAGTACCTACAGGAATTCCACCAGCAATTGCTTTACCGATTGTTAAGAAATCAGGCTTTAAACCGAGATCTTGCGTCATTCCGCCCGGGCCCACTGAGATCGTGTGGGTCTCATCAATAATCAAGAGCGCGCCATATTTCTTAGCTAAGCCCTGAACCGCAACCAAATAACCATCGTCAGGCAAGACGATTCCAACATTTGTCATTGCAGGTTCCATCAAGATCGCAGCGACATCACCATTCTTAAGCGCCGCTTCCATTCCGGCCAAGTCATTAAATTCCACAACGCGAGTTGTGACAGCTAAATCAACTGGCGCACCTAAATTACCTTCGCGCTTAACTGTATTTCCGGCTTCATCTAAAGTTGCAAAAGTTTCATCGACGCTTCCGTGATAACAACGATCGATCACGATTATCTTGCTACGGCCAGTGATCAAGCGGCAGTAACGAATAACGTGCCGGTTGGCATCTGTTGCGGTGACGGTAAATTGCCATTTCGGTAGGCCAAAACGTGCGGCGAGTTCTTTAGAAACAATCGCTGCATCAAGCGTTGGCAGCATTGAAGTGATACCGATATCTGCTTGGCGCTTGATCGCGGCAATTGTTGCATCAGGTGAATGACCCGTCATTGATCCGGTATCGCCTAAACAAAAGTCGATGTATGTGTTGCCATCGATATCAGTGAACTTCGCGCCCTTTGCTTCCTTCACGAAGACTGGGTGGGCGCCTGGCCATTTAGCCATCCAAGACATCGGAACGCCTTCGTGCATCACCTTCTGCGAATCAGCGAAAGCTTCGCTGCTCTTCTTATGGTTTGCCAAGAAACGCTCTTCTTCAATTTTACGAAGTTGCGCTAAACGAGTGCGATCAATTTCTTTTGACATATCCCAATCCTATTTTCTCTTTGCTTATGCCTGTGAAAATACAAATAGCGCTTCTAGGTAATGTTCGCCACTAATGCCTAAATTCTGCGCATCTGGCGGCGCAGTTTGCGGTTCTATGCAGATACCTTCAGAATCTTCGTCAAAGACTACCCACCAAGGCGCATCGGATTCGATATCAATGCGCGCCGCATCTTCCCAAACAATTGCGGGCACGCCTTGTATTTCGGTAAATGCATCATCCCAAGTTCCATTTGTTGGTGTTACAAATTCGCCTGTC
>CANHRF010000072.1 GCA_947463335.1 Actinomycetota bacterium | reverse complement strand
GTCACAGATATCGATGACAAGATTTTGCACAAGGCAGTCCACGAAAAAGCACCGTGGTGGGCTGTTGCAATGAAGTACGAACGCGCTTTCTCTGATGCTTATGCAGCGCTTAATGTGCAACCACCTACTTACGAACCACGTGCAACTGGCCACATCACGCAGATGATTGAGCTGATGGCTAGCCTCATTGAACGCGGCGCGGCTTATGCTCCCGGCAACGGAGATGTTTATCTTGAAGTCCGCAAATTAAATTCTTATCTAACCCTCTCTCGTCAAAAGCTAGATGATCTACTTCCTGCCGCAGATGCCGATGAAACATTTAAGAAAGATCCACGTGATTTTGCTCTGTGGAAAGCGGCAAAGCCTGGAGATCCATCTTGGCCAACGCCTTGGGGTGCAGGTCGTCCCGGCTGGCACTTGGAATGTTCTGCAATGGCTTATGCCTATCTCGGTGAAGCATTTGATATCCACGGGGGCGGCTTAGATTTAATCTTCCCGCATCATGAAAATGAGATCGCACAGTCAGAGGCAGCGGGCTTTGCATTTTCAAAACGTTGGATGCACAACGCTTGGGTAACTGCATCTGGCGAAAAGATGAGCAAGTCACTTGGAAATTCACTACAAGTTGCAGAACTCTTAAAGACTGTTCGCGGAATTGAATTGCGTTGGTATCTCGGCAGCGCTCATTACCGATCTATGCTCGAGTTTTCTCACGAAGCACTGGCCGAATCAGCAACAGCCTTCCGACGCATTGAAGGATTCTTAACTCGCGCCACTGAAATATTAGGCGCTGCTCCCACCCCAGTTATCTCACAAGGCTTTACTGATGCAATGAACGATGATTTAGCGGTACCAACTGCTTTAGCGGGTATTTCTGAGGCGCTGCGCCTAGGAAATAGCGCAATTACATCTGGTGATAAATCAGTTATTGCAGCATCAGCAAGTGAGATTCGTGGTGCTCTTGAAGTTCTAGGTTGCGATCCATTTGATCCCACCTTTGCAATTTCTGGCGGCGCAGATTTAACCGATGCGTTAGATGGAGTTATTCAATTAGCGTTGTCACAACGCACCGCTGCTCGCGAACGTAAAGATTTTGCTGCATCAGATCAGATTCGTGATGGACTTGCAGCGCTAGGAATAAATATTGAAGACACAGCACAAGGGCCACGTTGGTCAATCTCACAGATAAGCGAGAAGTAAATGGCCGGCACAGCGAAACCTCGTGGCGCAGCTCGAACCAGTTCTAAGAAAGGTCCAACCGGCGGAACCGGTGGAAAGAATAAGCGTCGCTTAGAAGGAAAAGGTCCAACTCCTAAAGCGGAAGATCGTCCGTACCACGCAGCAGCAAAACGTAAGAAGGCTGCCGAAAAGAAAGCTCCCGCTCGCACACGCACGGGACGTAGCGAAAAACCAAAAGGTGAAATTGTTTCAGGCCGCAATGCAGTGCTTGAAGCTTTGCGTGCGAGCGTTCCGGCGACGGAGTTAATTGTTGCGCGCAGCATTGATGTTGATGATCGTGTTGCCGAATCACTTCAACTCGCACTGCACCATCAACTGCCTATTCGCGAAGTCCACCGCGCAGAAATCGAAGGCATTAGCGCTAATAGCCAGGGAATCATCTTGGCGATTAAGCCATATCAATACTCTTCTTTCCAAGAGATTAGCGAACGCGCTAACCATCCAATTTTGATTGTTGCTCTTGATGGCGTAACCGATCCGCGCAACCTTGGCGCAATCGTGCGAAGCGCAGCCGCCTTTGGCGCTGCTGGCGTTGTTATGACAGAACGTCGCGCCGCGGCAATGACAGCATCAGCTTGGAAATCATCTGCTGGTGCTGCTGCGCGTCTGCCGGTTGCACAAGTAACAAATATGGCGCGCACCATTGAAGATGCGAAGAAATTAGGCTGTTTTGTAATCGGTTTAGATGGAGAATCTGATCAAACTTTGAGCGGCATGAAAGTTGCTAAAGAGAATGTAATGATCGTGGTTGGCTCTGAAGGTAAAGGCTTATCTCGATTAGTCCGCGAAAAGTGCGACCTAGTAGTTTCAATTCCGATGCGTGCGACCACTGAATCTTTAAATGCCAGCGTGGCAACATCAATCGCACTCTTCTGGGTTGATGAGCAACGCCGTAAATAAATATTAAGAAAGAGCAACGAAATGAAATTTAATCGCTTAATCGTCTGCGGAGATTCTTACTCCGAAGGAATGTCTGACGTTATTGTCAACGGGCAATACCGCGGATGGGCAGATCGCGTCGCAGATGTGATGGCGCAAGAGTCTTCTGACTTTACCTATTTAAATTTGGCAGTACGTGGCAAGTTGCTGAAGCAGGTAATCGAAGACCAGCTACCGGTTGCGATTGGCTATGTCACCGGACCCGAGACTTTATTGTCATTTCACGCTGGAGCAAATGATGCGCTGCGCCCAGGCTACAAACCTGAAGTTGCGCAAGGGCTTTATACCGAAGCGGTGCGCCGTGCTGCAGCAACCGGTGCAACGCTGATGTTATTTACCGTTCTGGAACGCACCGGAAACACCGGACGCGGTTCAGAAGTTTGGGCAGCGCGCTTTGGAGATTTCAATAAAAATGTTCGCAAAGTTGGCGCTGAAGTTGGTGCGATTGTTATCGACGCTAATGGTGAAAGTTTCTTTAGCGATAGCCGCTTCCTAGCTTTTGATCGTTTACATTTAAATGCTGAAGGCCATCACCGAGTAGCGCAAGCGCTTTTGGAAAGGTTGGGATATCAATTTGATCCAAGTTGGCGTATCCCATTACCGCCGGCGAAACCAACTCCTTGGCTTAAGAAACGATTGATCTCTGCTATTTGGTTCTTCACATTTGCACTTCCTTGGATTTGGCGCCGTTTGCGTGGCAAATCATCAGGAGATGGACGCTCGGCAAAGTATCCGACCCCTACAAACTGGCCTGTTTAGCCCCTGTACATATCGCGATTACTTGAAATTCACTTAGACGCGGGATGATGAACCTATGCCTGAAGCTGCTCATTTGATCGATCGCGAGATCAGTTGGCTCTCCTTTAATGAGCGCGTTCTCGAGTTAGCTGAAGATGAATCAATTCCCCTTTTAGAGAGAGTTAGATTCTTAACGATCTTTGCTTCAAACCTGGATGAGTTTTATATGGTGCGCGTGGCATCTGTACTCGGAAAAGTAGAAACAAATCCAAATTTAGTTAACTCAGCGGGATACACCCCAGCAGAATTAATAGATGCGATCTCAGTTAAGGTTCGCGAGTTAACAAAGAGACATGCCAATCTATTTCAAGAGAAGATCGCTCCTGAGTTAAAGACTCACGAAATCGAGATAATTCATTGGGATCATTTAAATAACGATGAGCGCAACTATGTCTCCCGAATCTTCAGCGAACGCATCTTTCCAGTACTGACGCCGTTGGCAGTAGATCCATCGCATCCATTTCCATATATTTCAGGGCTCTCGCTAAATCTTGCGGTGATTGTAAAGAATCCAAAGAGCTCCGAAGAATACTTCGCAAGAGTCAAAGTGCCACCAATTCTCTCAAGGCTGATCGCCGTCAGTTCGGCGCCAAACTGTAAAAGATTCTTGCCGCTAGAAGATTTGATCGCTATACATCTGCAGGAACTCTTTCCGGGAATGTTGATTCAAGATCATTACACATTCCGCGTCACGCGAAATCAAGATATTGAACTCGAAGAAGAAGATTCTGAGGATTTACTCAACTCGCTTGAACAAGAGTTAGCCCGCAGACGTTTTGGCCCTCCAGTGCGACTGGAAATTGAAGAAGGAATTGATGAGCATCTCTTAAAGACGCTCTGCGAAGAGTTAGATATCAACCCCGCGAATGTTTTCTCACTGCCAGCTCCACTCGATCTGACAGACTTAGCGAAGATCGCTGATTTGGATCTACCAAAACTGAAATATCCAGCCTTTAGATCCCGCACCGTAGCCGCACTACGTGAAGTTGATTCAGAAGAACCAGATTTATTCTTTGCTGCTATTCGCCAAGGTGAGATCTTGCTTCACCATCCTTACGAATCATTTACCTCATCAGTAGTCCAGTTTTTGCAGCATGCTGCGCAAGATCCCGATGTTTTAGCGATTAAGCAGACGCTGTATCGCACATCAGGTGATTCACCAATCGTCGAGGCGTTAATTGAAGCCGCGGAAGCCGGCAAGCAAGTTCTTGCTGTTATTGAAATTCGCGCCAGATTCGATGAGCAAGCGAATGTGCGTTGGGCGCGCAAACTTGAAGCAGCAGGAGTTCACGTGGTTTATGGGTTGATGGGACTTAAAACCCACGCCAAGATTTCCTTAGTAGTTCGCGATGAAGCGCAAGGCTTACGACTTTATTGCCATATGGGCACCGGAAATTACAACCCTAAGACCGCGCGTTTTTATGAAGATCTTGGTTTGTTAAGTACTGATCCAGTCCTCACCGAAGATTTAACAAAGTTATTTAATCAACTCTCTGGATTTGCTCCACACTCAACTTACTCGCGCCTTTTGGTAGCACCGCGAACGCTGCGCACCGGGTTATTGGAGAAAATCGATTTAGAAATTGCCAACGCTAAAGCTGGTAAGCCAGCCGGTATACAAATGAAATTGAATTCGTTGCTCGATGAAGAGTTTGTGGAAGCGCTCTATAGCGCCTCGCAAGCTGGAGTAAAAGTGGATCTGGTTATTCGCGGAATCTGTTCGCTAAAACCAGGCATTAAAGGTCTATCGGAAAATATCCAAGTTCGTTCCATTTTGGGAAGATTTCTTGAGCACTCACGGATTTATCACTTTGCAAATGGAGGAAGCGATGAGTACTGGATCGGTAGCGCAGATTTAATGCACCGCAATTTAGATCGCCGTGTAGAAAGTTTGGTTCGAATGGATCGCCAAGTACATAAATCAGCGCTTCAGGAAGTCTTTGATCTCTCGCTCAGCGATGAGACAGCGAGTTGGCATCAATCAGAAGAGAAGTGGTTGCGCGTGGCAAAGAGCCCATCGGGTGAGCCTCTGCAAGATCTGCAGAGCATCTATATAAAGCGTTACAAGAAAGTACATTAATGGCGAAGGAAGCTAAGGCACCTTTAATTCAAGCGGCAGGCGCTGTTTTATGGCGCAGAGCAAGTAACGCTGACCTTGAGATCGCTGTGATCCATCGACCAAGATATGACGATTGGTCACTTCCAAAAGGAAAAGTTGAACCAGGCGAATCTCATATCGCAGCTGGCTATCGAGAAATTCAAGAAGAAACAGGTTACGAATCTATCTTCGGACCAGAAATCGGAACAGTAGTTTACAAATTAGAAGGCGCACCAAAAGAAGTTCGTTTTTGGGCAGCAGAAGCAACTGTACAGACAGGTAAGCCAGACCCTGAAGAAGTTGATCAAGTTGAGTGGTTATCTCCCAAAAAAGCAAAAGAGAAGCTGACAAATAAAGATGATCGCGCAATCGTTGATTTCTTCTTAGATTTTGGCGCGGATACTTTTCCGATTATTTTATTGCGCCACGCGAAAGCGTTAAAGCGCACAGATTGGGATGGAGACGACGG
>CANHRF010000071.1 GCA_947463335.1 Actinomycetota bacterium | reverse complement strand
TGCTTGCTTCGCCGATGCGATAGCTGCGTTGATTTCAGCGCTATTGGCGAGGGCAACGCGCTTAGTTTCGACGCCAAGTGCTGGGTCATAAACAGGTGCGGTGCGGCCTGAGGTGCTGACAAACTCTTTATTATCGATCCAGTGATTTACGGTGGTAGTCATAGCCTCATCCTATGACTTCAGCACCATACTTTTAAACGGCTAAATTCTTGACGGCCGCCACCTTTGGATATTTTGGTCTGGCGGCTGGCCCTTATTCGTGAATCAGCGCTGGCGATCCAAGAACTTAACTTGCTTAGGGGTGAGCTCTCGTAAATCTTTAACGCCTAGCAATTTCATCGTTCTGATGATCTGTGATTCGAGAATCGAGAGGCACCGTTCTACGCCTTCTTGTCCTCCGGCCATGAGCCCGTATAAATATGCCTTACCTATATATGTGAAGTTCGCTCCCAGGGCGATGGCGGCAACAATATCGGCGCCGCTCATAATTCCGGAATCGAGATGTACTTCAACATCGCGCTTTAGCTCTTTCGATACTTGCTCAACCAGGGCAAGTGGCACAGGTGCTCGGTCTAATTGGCGCCCGCCGTGGTTGGAGAGAATCACCGCATCGGCGCCATATTTAGCAGCCTGTTTGGCATCTTCGAGAGTTTGGATTCCCTTAACAGTGAGCGTTCCATCCCAGTTTTTGCGGAGCCACTTTAGATCTTCAAAAGTCATCGTGGGATCAAACATATAGTCGAGCAACTGTGCGACAGTGCCGGGCCAGTTAGACATTGAGGCAAATTCGAGCGGCCTGGTAGTTAAGAAGTTCCACCACCATTCTCTACGGGGGATGGCATCAATAATTGTGCCCAAAGATAAAGTCGGTGGAACAGTTAAGCCATTTCTGACATCGCGTAGACGCGCTCCTGCAACCGGCACATCTACTGTCAAAATCAGATTTGTAACACCAGATTTTTTAGCGCGCTCTACCAGTTGCATAGATGCATCGCGGTCTTTCCACATATACAACTGAAACCAATTAACGCCATTTGGTGCAGCAAGCGCCACATCTTCTATTGATGTTGTGCCCACAGTTGATAAGGAATAAGGAATTCCAAATTTCGCTGCTGCTCTTGCAACAGCGACTTCGCCTTCGGCATGCATCATTCGTGTAAAGCCTGTGGGGGCGATTCCAAATGGAAGCGCGAAGGTATGGTCAAAGACTTTTCGCTCCGTTGAAACACTTGAAACATCTTGCAAAATTCTTGGCGCAAATTCAATACTGCTAAACAATTCTCGCGACCGATTCATTGTGATCTCTGATTCGGCGCCACCATCTGTGTAATCAAATGGACCTTTAGGAGTTCGCTCTTTCGCGAGATCGCGTAGATCCCAGATTGTGTGGGCTCTAGCTAATCGACGTCGTCGGCCATTGATTTCAATTTTGCGAAACTTAAGCAGGTTGCTTAACGATTTCGGGCTGGGGAAAGTTCGCTTGATATTTTGATTCACAAGAGCCTCCCAGCCATAACCCCACTTTACATAGATAAATTTTTGGGACCTTACCCACGGGTATCCCTTCCTTAGGGTGCGTTGGGTGGGCAAAGGCTGGAACGCCCAGAGGTTTCCAGCAAATTGCGTTTTTTCCGCATTTCCTTTATCAAATCTTTACCAAAAAGATTGACGCCAAACCATTGTCGGCTCTGACCTTGCGGGGTACTGTTTCGCAACGGCGGAAACGACCTCAGGCGTTTATTCTCCTTTGGAAACGTTGCCACTGCCCTCACGACAATGATTGTGCTCCGGAAAGGACACTATGAAGCTATCAATGAAACGAGGACTCGTAGGAGTTCTCACCGCATCCTCACTGGCTGCGGGTTTATTAGTGGGAATTGCTCCTGCACACGCAGCTAAAGGTGCGAATTGTCAGGTGAATACTCCAACTGCAAAAGCACAGTGTGATCTCATCACTGTAGCTTTGGTAGGAAAGGTTGTTTCGCTAGATCCTGCAAACCCAGTAAAGACAACTAATCCAAACTATGTAACAAAGTTGTTAATGATGGGACAGCTATTCCGTTTCGACGTTAATGGCGTTGCACAGCCAGATCTCGTTGACACTTGGTCAGTGTCAAAAGATGGTCTTGTTTACACACTGAATTTGAGAAAAAATATGAAGTACTCAGATGGTGTAACTCCTGTTACAGCAGATGATGCAGTGTTTTCATATGATTACGGCCAGAAAGGCCAGCCATCATTCACCGCTGTAAAGAGTGTCGTGGCAACTTCTCCAACACAAGTTGTTTACACACTTGAAAAAGGTTTCGCGGACTTCCCTCGCGCACTTGCAAATATTTACGGCGTGATTAATCCACGCAGCAAGGCAGAAGGAAATGCTGCTTACTGGAACAACCCACTCAGCGCAGGTCCATTCAAGCTCAAGTCTTGGGTGCCAGGCGCAGATGAAATCGTGTTGGAAGCGAATAAAAATTACTGGGCTAAGCCTGCTGTAAAGCAAATTCGCTTCATCGCGATTCCAGATCCAGTAACTCGCGTTCTTGCACTACGTCAAGGAACGATTGATTATGCATTCGATCTTCCACTGGCAATTGGTAAGGACTACCTCGCAGATAAGAAGAAGTTCCGTGCTCAGCCATTCCAGCTGTCAGGAACTTTCACTCTTGACTTCAATATGAAGAAGGCTGCTGGCAAGCCGTGGTCTGATGTAAAGGTGCGTCAAGCACTTTCTTATGCGTTGGATCGCAAGCAGTTCAGCGATCTCGCATTCAATGGAAACATCACACCTTCATGTGCGTTGACATATCCATCACATCCAAATTACCTCTGTGTTAAGCCAGGTGGAGTGAAGCAAGATCTAGCAACTGCTAAGAAGCTTCTCTCTGAGACACAGTGGAAAGATGGATTTGATATCCGTCTCAGCGTATTCAACCGTCCAGGTTGGGGTGATGGCGCATCTGTTATCGCTTCACAGTGGAAGAAGATTGGCGTAAACGCAACTGTTGTTGCTGAGCCAGATGCAGTTGGTGCTGCAGGTCAAACCAACGGTACCTTCGAGGTTCAGCTCTCCGGTTATGGTGCACCACTTCTTAGCACCGGTCTTGCAACTTACATGGGCTCTAAGGGCGCATGGACTGTATGGGCAGGTTCAAAGTTCGACGATGCACTCGTTGAAGAATATGACGCAGCTCTAGGCAAGAAGGCACAACAAGCAGTACTTACCAAGATCGAGAAATTGCTCTGGGATGAGTCTGCACACCTTATGGTTGGACAGCGTTCAGGTTGGGGAGCATCAAGTCTTCCACTGAATGTATTCACCAACCAGAGAGCTAACGATCAATACGCCGTATTGCAAACACCAGCTCTTGGCGCAAAGAAGAAGTAAGCGCTAAGAAAAAGTAAAAGCAGTAGGTAAAAAGCTAGTTATAAATCTGAGGGAGGGGTCGAGAGGCCTCTCCCTCAGATTTATTTAGCAAAATTCAATATGAAAGTATTTCCCCGCGATATTCCATAGACGTAGCAGCGCGCATTACCTAGTATTTAACTAACCGCCCAATCTCAAGATTGGCCAACTGTGACAAGGACTGGAAACGTTAACAATGGCCTCATCAGCGTTAAGTAAGGGAAAACCGGCTGAGGAAAGTTCAGTCGAACAGAAAGTTCCTGATAAGAATCGGATTGCACTTCGTCGCACTCTAATTGGAAGATTTGTACGATCACTTATCGTCGCATTCTGGGTTATGTTTATCGCCTTCTCGCTACTTCGCTTTAGCCCGGGAGATCCAATCCGATTAGCGCTGGGTACCGATGCAACTGAAGAAACGGTCGCAGCGGCAAAGGCGAAGTATGGGCTAGATCAATCATTCTTCGTTCAGTTCTACGATTACTTCACCGGAATCTTCCAAGGCGATCTTGGCACCTCATTCTTCTCAGAACGTGAAGTCACTGAAGTGGTTGCAATGCACCTTCCAGTCACACTGATGATCATTCTCCTTTCAATGGGAGCGGCGATAATTATCTCAATTCCGATTGCGCTTTCAGTTGCGTTAAGCCGCCGTGCATCAGTCACATATTTTTTCCGTACCTCAACTTCTATTTCACTGGCAATACCAGGCTTCTTCCTTGCCCTTCTTGGTCTTTTATTATTTGGCACAGTCTTTACTTGGGTGCCGGCAGCTGGATATGAAGGAAATTTCCCAAGTAACCTCAAATATCTTTGGTTACCGGCGTTAGTAAATTGCTTCTCGCTGGTCCCAATTCTCTCGCGTGTGTTGCATAGTTCGTTGATGGATACTCTCGATGAAGAGTTTGTAGAAACCGGAGTTATTCGCGGGGTAGGAAAGTTAAAGTTTTATTGGTCTTACATGCTTCGCCCATCCCTTGCGCCAACGGTCGTGTTAATCAGCTATATGGTCGGCATCATGATCGGCGGCACCGTTGTGATGGAGATGATCTTCTCGCTCCCCGGAATCGGCAGAGAGCTAATTGAGGCGGTGAGTACGCGTGATTATGCGATTGTTCAGGGGATTGTAATGATCTTCGGATTAATCGTTGTCTTCACCAGCTTTATTGGAGATCTCCTTGGTTACTTACTTGATCGGAGAGTGACTCTTTCATGAGTAAAAAAGCTAAGACACCGAGACCAGATGGAACTCTGGGCATCATTATCGGCGCAGGCATGATGGGCGCACTTTTACTTGCTGGATTGTTGATTCCTCGGCTCGGAAAATACGATCCAAATGAGATCAGCTCCTCTCAATTGTTGTCACCAAGCAGTACTCACTTCTTTGGAACAGACATGCTCGGTCGAGATGTCTTTACGCGCGTCTTTGACGCAGTCTTTGTAGATATCGGAACCGCTTTTGCCGGGGTATTGATCCCGCTCACAGTCGGAACCATTATTGGAACGCTGCTCGGTATTTCACGAAACCGCAGAGTCAACTCATTTGTTGGTTCATTGATTGATGGCATCAACGCCTTCCCATTTTTGATCTTTGTGATCGCACTTGTGGCCTTCCTGGGCGCTGGTTTATCGAGCATCATCATTGCGCTCTCGCTAGTTAACTGGGCGCGTTATGCGCGTATTGCTCGAACAAGAGCGGTCGTTGTTAACCAACAAGGCTATGTAGAAGCGGCAAGAACGCTGGGCTACAAACCTTCGCGAATTCTCTTCCGCCACATAATTCCAAATGTTTCTTCTGAAACACGCGCTTATGCGCTCAGCGATTTCACCATTGTGATCATCGCAGTTGCAGCGCTCTCATTCCTCGGTCTCGGTGTCAATCCACCACAGGCTGAATGGGGCGCAATGATTAAAGATGGTGCAAATATCATCACCCTTGCTTGGTGGAATGCCATATTCCCAGGCTTGGCAATTTGCTGGGCAGGTATTTCAGTTGCGGTCTTCTCAGAAGGTCTCACCAAGAGAATCGGCGAGGGTAATCAGCGATGACTTCTGATGTAAAACTCCTTGACATAAATCACGTAGCCATTGGTATCGAACGCCGTAAACGCGAAACTCTCGTTCTCGTACGTGAGGCTAATTTCGATGTTAATTACGGAGAGATGGTCGGCATCGTCGGCGAATCTGGCTCTGGAAAGACAATGATCTGTCGCTCAATTATCGGAACGCTGCAACGTCGTGGCGCATCTGTAATCGGTGGCGAAGTTCTCTTTGAAGGACTTGATCTAAGAACTATAAACGAAGCTAAATGGAAGACGCTTCGCGGAAAAGTTATTGG
>CANHRF010000070.1 GCA_947463335.1 Actinomycetota bacterium | reverse complement strand
CGGAAACCATCAAGGTTATATTCAGTCGCCCAGAACTTAACTGAGTCAACAATGAACTTACGGACCATTGGACGCTCGGAGGCGACGTCATTTCCGACACCAGTACCGTTTGTCAGCGCACCACTCTCGTCAGTGCGGAAGAAATATCCTGGCGTGATTAAGTTCTGACTGAATTTACTTGTGTCATAAACGTGGTTGTAAACCACATCCATATTTACACGCAATCCAATGGAATGCATAGCTTGGATAGCTTGCTTAAGTTCGGTAATTCGAGCAGTTGGATTCGCTGGGTCTGAACTATAAGAACCTTCTGGCACGTTGTAATTCGCTGGGTCATAACCCCAGTTGAAAGTTGGTGCCGATTCGTCTACAGATGCAAAGTCATAAATTGGCAATAACTCAACGTGAGTAACTCCAAGGTCTTTTATAGCTGAAATTCCGGAAGAGACGCCGCCGCTCTTTGTCTTTAACTCTGTGAAGGCAAGGTACTTGCCTTTATTCTTGGCAGAAATTCCGCTAGAGGCATCCATTGAAAGATCTCGAACATGAAGCTCATAAATAACTGCATCTGTTGCCTTGCCGCTAAAGGCTGGCTTTGATTTCTTCCAACCCTTTGGATTGGTCTTATCGATATCAATGACCACGCCACGAACGCCATTGATCGTTGTTGCGCGCACATATGGATCAACTGCTTCGTTTGTTTTGCTATCAAGGGTTACTCGGTAGTTGTAAATCAATCCCTCTTGATCGCCTTTTAGGGTGGCGATCCAGGTGCCATTGACGTCATATGACATTCTGGTTTCAACTGCAGCGGACAATGGCGAATCTGCCTTGGCATAAGTAACGAGCGTTACTGCAATGGCAGTCGGAGCCCAAACTCGAAACTTGGTAGAAGCAGGAGAATAGGTGTTTCCAAGATCATTGCCCGTATATGTGTACTTTGCACTGAAATCAGCAGAATCGTAGAGCTGGGCCAATTTATTTCCCAGAGGAACCGGCGCAGGAGTTGTTGGCAGTGAATAGTGAATAGTTGGATCTCCTTGTCTTAACCAAACTTCAGTAACTCCATTTGCACCAAATTTATTTATAAAACGATCTTCTGCAACATCTTTGGATAGCCATTCTCCCTTTCGAACAATGATTCCCAAATCATCAAACTTATCCATCTCGGTTAACTCAATAGTTACAACCTTGCCGAAAGCATCATCACCAGTAAATTGCACACCAGTTTTATTCACATCAACATCAGTGCCCGTCAATTTGTTCTTCCAGAGCCATAAATTCCAAGATGCATAATCAGCTTCCACGCGTTGGTAATGAACAGTGAGCTTCACGGTCTCAGGATTTGCCGCGGCAGCAATACTGGGAATTCCTACGGAAAGCGTGGCAATGGCCAATAGGAGGGCTTGGAATTTGCGAGCTGAATTTCTCATGCCCCGCAGATTACACGCTTAGGAATGTTGCCTAGGCTATTTTACGTTGGCACCTTGGGCAGAAATGTGAAGAACGCGCGCCGAAGGTTATCCGACGAATCAGGGTGCCGCATCGTGGGCAAGGTTGATCAGTGCGTCCGTAAGCCGCCAGAGATTGCTCAAAAAATCCACTCTCCCCATTAACGTCAATATACAAATCATCGAATGAAGTTCCACCTTTTTCAATCGCCTCTTGCATTACTTCGGTTGCAAAATCGATGATTGAAGCAATCTTCTTCTTTGAAAGATCTGATGTTGAAATCTCCGGATGCACTTTGGCACGCCAGAGAGTTTCATCTGCATAAATATTTCCTACGCCGCTCATAATCTCTTGATTAAGTAACGCCGTCTTGATTCTGATATTTCGCTTTGCAAATTTATTTATAGTTTCATCTCGTTCAAATAGCGGGTCGAATGGATCAGTGGCAATATGTTGAGCAGATGATGGAATCCCATCTCTAACTTCTTCTACTGACACCCAACCAAAAGTGCGTTGATCATTGAAGACCAGCTCCCGCTTGCGGAGATTCTTGGATAATTCAAATTTGGCTCGAACGTGTTTTGCTTCAGGCCGATCTTTTTGATGAATTAAAAACTGTCCACTCATACCCAAGTGAGCGACTAAAACTTGGGGGCGATCTAGGGTAAACCAGAGGAATTTTCCACGGCGTTTTACATCGAGAAATTTTGCGCCATTGATCGCATTTAAAGGTGCGATTGATTCAGGTTTTAGGGCGCGTGGATGTAGTTCTTCTGCCGAGGTTATCGTGTAACCCTTAATCAACTTTTGCAGACCGCGTCTGACCGTTTCTACCTCGGGAAGCTCAGGCATTGCTCAACCTTTATAGATCACGCTAAGTGCAGCGAGTGCGCTGTCATAGCCTTTATCTTCTTTACTTCCCGGCAAACCAGCGCGAGCAGTTGCTTGATCTAGGTTGTCGCACATCAATACGCCAAAACCAATTGGCTTAGAACGAGTTAGTGAAACATCCATAACTCCTTGGGTGACTCCTTGGCAAACATAATCAAAGTGTGGAGTCTCTCCACGAAGAACTAAACCGACGATCACTGCAACATCGAAACCTTCATCAAAAGCTAACTGGGCGGCTAATGGAAGTTCAAAGGATCCAGCTACAGTGCGAGTAATCGGATTCTTGATACCTGCGGCCTGAAAGCCTCGAACAGCACCAGAAACTAGTGCGTTGCAAATTTCGGGATGCCACGAGGCAGAGATGATTACCGCCTTTAAATTCGGGAGCTGAGGTATCGAAATTTCAGGTGCTTGTCCGGCCATTAGAGCGCTCCTAACGCATGATTTAACTTATCTCGCTTTGTTTCTAGATACTTCTGATTGTATTGATTGGCGATTACTTCAAGAGGAGCTGTTTTCACAGAAATTCCAGATTCTTTAAGTGAAGCAACCTTCTCGGGGTTGTTGGTTAAGAGAATCAAAGATTTGATCTGTAGGCGCTGCAGAGCGCTGATTGCATCTTCATAAGTGCGATCATCTACCGGTTGGCCAATAGAGATATTTGCTTCAACAGTATCTTGCCCAGAATCTTGCAGTACATAAGCGCGAAGCTTCTCAGCTAAGCCAATGCCTCGGCCTTCGTGATCGCGTAAGTAGATGATGAAACCATTTCCGCTCTGCTCAATTAAACGCATCGCTTCCTTTAGTTGAGACCCGCAGTCACATCGCTTCGAACCAAATACATCACCCGTTAGGCACTCTGAATGAATTCGAACGAGTGGATCAGATTTGGATTGTGAACCAAACTTGAGGATTGCGTGTTCCGCACCTGTTGGAGAGATATATGAAGTGATCTTCCATTGCGCGTTTTCCAGCGGCAAATTTGCCCATTCCAAATTCGAATCTAAATTGCTGGTTGGCTGCGGTGCAATGCGCGCCAGCTCTTCAATTGATATAACTTGCAGACCGTGCGCTTCGGCGAACTCAGTAATTTGAGCACCGCGCATCATTGAGCCATCGTCATTTACTAATTCAGATAAAACGGCCGCTGAATTGGATCCGGAAAGTTCACATAAAGCGATGCTCGCCTCGGTATGTCCACGGCGCTCGTGAAGTCCACCAGCAACAGAGATCAAGGGAAATACATGGCCGGGGCGCGCAAAGTCCGTTGGTTGAGAATTAACATCAGCTAGTGCGCGCAAAGTGTTGGCACGTTCTTCAGCTGGAATTCCAGTTGAGCGCCCTGCGATCGCATCTACTGTCACGGTAAATGCAGTCGTATGGTTATCTTCATTGCGCTTGACCATAAGAGGTAGCTTTAATCGCTTAGCAGTTTCTGCGGTGATAACGCCACAGATTACGCCAGAGGTGTACCGCACCATAAAACCGATATTTTCAGCGTTTGCTTTCTCAGCCAAGAGAATCAAGTCTGCTTCGTTTTCACGGCTTTCATCATCGGTCACGACAATAAACTTGCCTGCCTTAAAATCACTGAGTACTTGATCTAAATTCTTCATTTCTTTTCCTGTCCACGTGCGATAAGTCTTTCCACATACTTGGCTAGAACATCTACTTCTACATTTAGTTGATCGCCGACATACTTCTTTGAAAGGTTTGTCTTTGCAAGGGTTTCTGGAATTAGCCAGACTGAAATTTGATTGGCGGGATCGTTTAACTCGCCAACGGTGAGAGAAACGCCTTCTAGGCAGATAGACCCTTGCGCAACTACATATTTCATTAACTCTGCTGGAATCGAAAGATCCATCCGTGTCCATTGCGAATCAGCAGAAATTGCCTCAACTTTTGCAACACCATCAACGTGCCCTTGGACGATATGGCCACCCAAGCGATCAGCCGTACGTGTGGCGAGTTCGAGATTTACGACAGATCCAACTTGAAGAGATCCCGTGGTCGTTAAGTTAAGGGTTTGCACCATTACATCAACGGAAAACTTCGATGAATCAAAAGTGACAACGGTGAGGCAAGCGCCATTAACGCTAACCGAATCACCTTGGGCAATTTGTGAGGCGATTTCAGGGCTAGTGATTTCCAGACGAGCGCTGCTTTCTTGGTGCGCTATCGCAGATACCTGCCCAATAGCTTGAATCAATCCCGTAAACATCAACGGCCGCCTTCTCTATTAATCGCGCTCTTCATTAAAGTTATCTTTAGATCTGCTCCCAAGATTTCAACATCGGAAATCTCAAAATCTAGACGCTCAGATAAATTCGAGATTCCTAAGTCACCGATAGATGGCGTGCCTGAGCCCAAAATAGTTGGCGCTTGGAACAGCACAATCTCATCGATTAAACCTTCGCGTAATAACGCAGTACCAAAAGTTGGACCAGACTCGATCAAGAGTTGATTAAAGCCGCGCTCATTTACCAAGGTAATTAACTCATTGGTATCACGTGAATTGATGATTACCGTTTCTGCATCGCCATTCAAAATTTGTGAATTTCTATTTACAGGTTTTTCACCCATCACGATTCGAACGGGGTTTCGGCCTTGGCCTTTACTTGTCATCAGCGGATCATCAGCGGCGACAGTTTCAGTTGAAGTAACAATCGCATCGACTTGCGAGCGCATTCGTGCGACTTCTGCACGAGCGACTTCTCCGGTGATCCACTTGGAGCTGCCATCACTTGCTGCGACCTTGCCATCCATTGTCGATGCGATCTTCCAAGTAATTCGGGGGCGGCCTAACTCGACCTTGGTAAGCCAAGCTCTATTTTCTAACCGCGCTTGCACTTCTTCGACTCCTGCTTGAATTTCAATACCTGCTTGACGCAAGCGCTCTGCTCCCCCTGCCGCCAAAGGATTTGGATCGCTAACTGCATATACAACTTTTGTGATTCCTGATTGGATAATCGCAGCAACGCACGGTGGAGTCTTTCCGTGATGGTTGCAAGGTTCTAAAGTCACATAAAGAGTTGAACCAATCGTTTTTCCTTGCGCGGCATTTATTGCGATGACTTCGGCGTGATCTGCGCCCTGATGAAAACCTTCACTGATTAACTCTCCGGTTGCAGATGTGATGACTGCGCCAACAATTGGATTGGGGTATGTCTTTCCAAGCCCAAGGCGAGCAGAATCAATGGCGCGAGCCATCGCAGCTTCGGCACTCAGTACTTGATTCATCGCCAACACCCTTAGTCGAGAACGGATGTTGCATCTCGGGGTGGAAAAGCGGTACGAGCCGACGCAGTGATACTTTCTTTGGAAAAACCAAAAAGAAAGCATGCGCCGTCTACACGTTGGTTTTCTCTCATCCGGACTTTAACCGTCGGTTCGGGAATTTCACCCAATCCACCGGTCAATGGCCTTGACCGGGTCGCAGACTTTAACTGCCGGTTCGAAATTACATCGACCCCGAAAAACAACACCTTTATTCTAGCGCTT
>CANHRF010000069.1 GCA_947463335.1 Actinomycetota bacterium | reverse complement strand
GCTTTTTTATATGAAGTAACCCCGGCCATTACCATCAATACAAATCCAGCCAGCGCCGCCCACATCCACTCAAAGTTTTTAAGCATCCGCCAGAGTTCAACAGCTAACGAAACTTGATCCTGCCCCGCAAAACTTAAAACAATAAACAAGACGTGAAAACCAATTAGATACAGACTCCACGGCCCCAACTTGCGATGCCAAGTCACCAAACGATCGTGCCCCACGCCGCGTTCTACCCAAGGAATTCGCGCAACCAAGAAAATTCCAACGATCGCAAAGTAAGTCCCGACCAATGCAGCAACCCGCGACACCGAAGCGATCGCGGCGTAAACCGAATCGATATCGCTCTGACGCATCGTCGTTAACTGCAACGCCAGCGTCAGCCCCAAGCCGATACCTAAGAACCAGGCCGCCCAATCAGTGCCAGCAGATGAGTACTTGCGGAAGGTCGTTGGCGATTTCATACCCAAACCCTGCCTTACCCGCCTGTGAGTTATCTGAGCCTTGCCCGAGAAACAGCAGAATTCACGATCTGACCAATGTCTTTTCAATGGCATCAGCGCTGCGTCAAAATCTTTTCATACTATTGATTGCGAATAAATCTCCGTGAAATTTTGATTGAAGGGTTTTCTATAAATCTCCAGCAAAAATCAGCAAAAACCGCCGAAGTGATAAATGTTATTGCAAATAAAGTCCACTGTTGCAATCTTAAATTCTCTGATAGTTCTTGTATCCAAGAGATTTCTGTTAAATAGGCAAGGATAATGAAATGAATAAAGAAAATACCATAGGTTCGCTTCCCAATAAATCTCACAAAGTATTTCGTAATTTTGGATCGAGGCGTCCATCCAATACAAAGTGAGAATATAGCCCAGAGAACTGGTGGCCAAAGAAACAGCATATCCAGCCCTAGAAATAATGATGACAACTGGCTGGCAATTATGATCGTGAACGCAATCAATCTATTTTTTAAAATGGGAATAAACGTCTTCTTCAGCCCTATCCCGATAAGAAAAAAGGAAACATTTATAAAGGGGTTTAATGTATTTACCCAAATATACAGAGCGTACTGGGTTTCACCCTCCGATGAAGTAACTCCGCCCCATCTCCAAACAAGAAAGGAAGAGAGTAATTGGCCAAGCCACGAAAATAAGATGATGATGAATATTTTTTTTCTAGTTATTCTCCTGATGATTGGGAGTAGCAAAGAAAAAATCCATTCATTGCTGATCGACCATGCTCCAGGTGTAGAAGTAAAAATCCAATGAGTGCTTTGAATTAGGGTAAGAGAAATAAAGAGTTGCCAAAAAGAATCAAAATCATTTCGATAAAACAGGATTAGGATTATCCAATACAAAGGAAAAAGCCTAAATCCACGTCTAATAAGAAAGTCTCTTCCAGAAAGTTTTCCTAGGTCTGCAAGTAAGAAGCCACTTACAAGAAAGAAAAGTTGAACTCCAAAACGGCCGTTTTCGAATAGACCGCAATGGACTAAAACTACGCCAAGAATTGCTATAGATCTGGCTAAGTCAATACCGTAAAGTCTTTGATCGGTATTGGCCATATCAAAATATCCCACATCTGCAAGCAGTTCAGTCTGATCTTGCTTTTAGGACATTCTGGAGGTCCCTAATCTATAAAAATGAAAGTACTTGGTTACCTAAACACGGGATGATATGGACGATAGACTTGCCGCTATGCGCGTTTTCATCACCGGTGGCGCCGGTTTTATCGGCTCTCACTTGTGCGATGCCCTACTTGCCCAAGGCGATCAAGTCTCAATCCTCGACAATATGTCCACTGGATCAGCCGCCAATATCGCCCATATCAAAGACCAGATAGAAATCCACCAAGGCGATATCCGCGACGCCGCCTTAGTCGAAAAGTTAATGGCGCCAGCCGACTTGGTACTTCATATGGCCGCAGCCCTCGGTGTTAACACAATATTAGAAAACCCAATCGAATCTGTTTCCATTAACTTCACTGGTTCAGAAGTTGTCTTAAACGCCGCCACAAAGCTAAATAAAAGAATTGTCATCGCCAGCACATCAGAGATTTATGGCAAGAACCCAAAGCAACCACTTTCTGAAACCGATGATCGCGTAGTCGGCGCACCACAGAAAATCCGCTGGACATATTCCGATGCGAAAGCACTTGAAGAAGCGATCGCCCACGCACTCTTTATATCCAAACAACTCAAAGTCACGACCGTGCGATTATTTAACACAGTTGGCCCACGCCAGACCGGACGTTACGGAATGGTCTTGCCCCGCTTTGTTAAAGCAGCCCTTGCCAACGAACCAATTTCAATTTATGGCGATGGCACACAATCACGAGTCTTCTGCCACGTGCGAGATGCAGTCAAAGCAATTTTGACCTTAGCCACAACAGATTCTGCAATCGGTGAGGTCTACAACATCGGTGGCGTTGGCGAAAGCAGCATTAAGCAGTTAGCTGAAAAAATCATCGAACGCACCAAATCAACTTCACAGATTACCTACACGCCATATGACCAGGCATACCCAACTGGTTTTGAAGATATGCAACGTCGAGTGCCGGATATATCAAAGATCAAAGCAAGTATCGGATGGGCGCCCGCAAATACTTTAGATAACATCATTGACGATGTTGCCGCCGAGATGAAGAAGTAAATTAAAGCCCTTTAGCCCCTGGCACTTTTCCAGTTGTATCAAAGACATATGGCGCACTCGCCAGCACTGCCTTCTTATCCACGCCATCGTGCAAAGTAACCACGATCGCAATATCCACACCACCCAAAGGCGTTGAGCTCTGCCCCTTCCACGTGCCAACCAAGCCATCGTGCCAAGTAACTTCAGCGCCTAACTTCTTTGCCTCTTCAATAACCAACTCCGCGGGCGTTTCACGAGTATCCGCAACATTTGGCTTATAAGAAACGCCAATTATCTGAACCTTCTTACCCTTTAATGATCCACCATTATCTGCAGCTACGCGACCAACAACATATTTCGGCATCTCTAAATTAACTTCGTTCGCACGTTCAATAAACGTTGCCGGCACACCCAAGCCCGCCGCAACATGCGATAAATACGATGGATCTACCGGAATGCAATGTCCACCCACGCCCGCGCTGGGGTTAAATTTCATAAAACCGTAAGGCTTGGTATCTGCCGCTTCCAGCGTTTCATAAACTGAAATACCCAGCGCATTAGCAATCTGCGCAAATTCATTTACCAAGGCAATGTTCACCTGTCTAAAAGTATTCTCAAATAACTTTGCAGCTTCGGCGACTTCAGGTGATGAAACCTCAACCAACTTGTCACAGAACGATGAGTAAAAATCTCGAGTCTGCTTTGAAGCCTCAGGAGTTAAACCTGCATATAACCGAGGCGTGTTCTTCTGATCCCAATCGCTGCGACCTGGATCCACTCGCTCTGGCGAAATCGCATATAAATGTTCAACCTTGCCGCCAGATAACTTCTCAATCAACGGCTTGATGACTCCACGAATCGTGCCGGGATAAGAAGTAGATTCGTTAATCACCAAAACTGGATGGCTGATGTTTTCCGCAATCGTCTTACAAGCGCTCTCAATAAAGGTCAGATCCGGCTTTCGATCTTTATCCAAAGGCGTCGGCACCGCAATCACCACAATGTCAGCCCCTGCGATATCAGCGCCATTTGCCGTCGCTTGATAACTTCCCGCAGCGATAGCAGCCTTTATATCCTCACTTTTTACGCCTTCTATATGCGAAATACCCTGATTTAACTGGTCCACAACCTTCTGGCTGTTATCAAACCCAATTACCTCATAACTCTTTGCGGCAAATGCCGAAATAGTTAGGCCAACATAACCTTGGCCGATGATCGCTACTTTCTTCATTTCGGAGTATTTAGCACATTCGTATTCTTAGGATCCAAACGTCTCATATTTGCCAGCGCAAGCTCTTTATCTTGCGGTGTTGATTTGGAAATCGCATACAAAGTTCGCCAGCTATCAAAGCTATCCGGATTAAACTCCACGGCCTTCTTTGCGTATTCATATGCAACATCTGGCAACTTACTATTTTCGGCAATTGAAACCATATTGATCAAGCGATTTGTATCAGTTGGTGTCAGATATGAAGGTTCCAGCGCTAATTTCAATTGCGTCAAATCGCTGCTTGCTAACGCTGATCTCCACTTCATATCTGCCGATAACGGTGGCACAGCAATCAGTGCGCCAAGGACAAGCCCCAAGCCACCAATCGCAGTTGCTGAAAAGATCTGCTCTTTTGCTTTTGCAGATCTTGCTCCGGTTAGTTTCTTCTCCGCAGAATCTGAATCGTGGGTGGCAATTTCATATGCAATCACCGCTCCACTCAAGACCCAGCCCCAAACAGCAAGTCCGATCTGGCTGATACTAATTATTGATTGAATCTGGTAACAAACCCAAGCAACTGTTAAAGCGATAAAGGTTCCATCATATTTTTTAATACGCAAAGTCACTTTCAAAATTGCAATTACTGTAAGTGCAATTAAGAAAATATATGAGATAAACAAAGGCCATCCGCCATATGCCAAAAGATCAAAGGGGATATTGTGGGCGGCATTTGTCACTGTCTCTGGGCCAGGCATAATCAAAGCTTGCTCATCGCGTGCTCGGCGAAACCAATCGCCATAAGAATCCATACCAACACCAGTAAGTGGAAATAGGTTGCCCATATTCAAACCGGCTTCCCAATACTGTCCACGCAGCGAAACTGAGGTCTTGTAAATGAATGAAGTAAACGGCCCCTTTTGCAACGCACCCATAAGCGAAATAAATCCAAGTATCGCCACAACAATTGTGTAGCCACCCAAAATCAGATTCGATTTAAAGCGGGATCGAATAAAGTAGAAACCAATTATTGAAAACCCTGCTGCTGAAACAACAAGTCCCTGCACAGCATTTGATTTATCGATTTCATATAAACCAACAATTACCGTTACTAAAGCTACGCCACGGACTTTCCAAGATGTCCCTGGTTGAACGACATAAGCGGTCAGCGCCGTGATAAAGATTCCTAGGAAAGCGCCGATAAAGTTTGGATTACCAAAGGTTCCTAAGATATTTCCATAAGGATTATTCCAACCAATAAAGTCACCAAAAGCGATCGCCCAAAGGCAGTAAGCAATATTGGCTATCCCTGCCGCGAAGAGGCTGTAAATTAGTAGGTTGAAGTTTGATTTTTGTCGTAGCAGAGTTGCGGCAGTTGCAATCAACAAGAGCGCGAAGTAGGTTACAAAGCCGGTATTTCGCCCGTAAGTTCCGTAGATATTCTGCTGCAGTGGTGAAGAACTATTTATGATCGCCGATATCGAAAAGGTAATAAATACAATTGAGCCCAGCAGCCAAAGGCGCGATGAGCGCCAAATTTCCTTAAATCCCATTGCAAAGGCGATCGCCCCACCAGCAAAGGCGCAAGCGCCGAGGATAAACAATTTAGGTGAATTAACTGGGTCGGTGACCGAACCCCAAAGGACAAAAACGGTAGTAAAGGCCGCTCCAAAGGAGATAAAGCGAGCCAGACTCTTTTCACTACTTAAATTCAACATACGGACAATCTTACTTAAGAAAAGCCGAAACCCGGCTCCCTCCGTAGAGGGAACCGGGTTTCGGTTCTAGATCTTTGAAAGACCTACGCTTATTAAGCGCGGACCTTCTTCTGGATCTTGATTACTAGGTTAGTTAGCGTTGTGATCTGCTTCTTTAGAGCGGCGATCAGTGTAGCTACCTGTGTTGATAGATCAGCAACTGCATCAACTGCTTCCTGAGCCAAAGCTCCGGCAAGAGTTGCAGCTTCTGTAGCATCCAAAGCAGCATCAGTAGCATCTTGTGCTGCTGCTTCTGCTAGTTCTGCTGCAG
>CANHRF010000068.1 GCA_947463335.1 Actinomycetota bacterium | reverse complement strand
TGTACTTAACAGTTAGAACCATGTTGCCGTTGCTGAGCTTTGGCTCACCAACAACATTGTCATCGTACGCTCCACCGTAACCAAGGCTGTCGAATGCAGGCTTCTTGGTTGCGTCTTTAGGATCTCCAAGACCGGCAGCTACTGAGAACTTTGATGAGGAAATTACGTGGGTAAGAAGTAGATCAACCGCATCAATTTTTGTGCCGTCAGACCATGTCTGTCCTGGAGCAACTGTGTATTGAAGCTGGAAGTCCTTAGCTGTCTTCTTAAGAATCTTCATCGATCCGAACTTTGTGTTCATAACAAGTTCAGCATCGGAGTTGTAGTAGCTAAATCCAAAACCTGTCAATGAAGCAGAGAGGTTGTTGTATGTAGTGTTGTTTCCCTTTGTGCTTGGGTTTAGTGAAGTGATATCTCCCGCAGAAAGCAGGGTCACTGTTGATTTAGTTGCAGCCTGCGCTGGGGCGAGCGCGCCTACAGAAAAAGCACCGGCAAGCAGCGAAGTTGCCGCCGCTGTTGCCAAGGCACGTAATGCCAAGTTTCTTTTCATGCTTATATTTCTCCTTATAGTTTGGACCGCGACGGGCTGCACCTATCTCCACGAGTGAATAAGGGTGGTTTATATCGGGCCTTTTGCTGGAAATAGTAAGGTAAATCCACTTCTTTGGCTACCCCCGAGTAATCCGATGTCGCCAGCTTTATGCGGCAGATTCCCTTCGGTAACGTATCCAGACTGAATCAGTACAGGTACGGCCCAAAAGGGTGAGGGTGATCTTTACTTAGCAAGGAGGCGATGATGGCTACAAGCGGGTTTGTCGAGCTGAGCCACCAAGAGCAGGTTGACCATATAACGGAACTGGCTCGGGAAGCCCTTATGTCCTATCCCTTGGAGGTTCGAAGCCTGGAAGTTATCAACTTTGAATTCAATGCAACCTTCAAAGTGCAAAGTGCTGAGAATGAGACTTTCGCACTTCGCGTAAATGTAAATTCCGAGCGCACCTTTGCAAACCTTCAGGCTGAGATTGCCTTGGTCGCCTTTCTAAATGAAACCAAGACAGTAAATCTGCCACACCCAATTGCGACCAAGTCAGGCGAGTTTGCGCAAACCATTTTCTCGCCATTGATGAACAAGGAATTAGGAGTAGTTCTCTACTCCTGGCTAGATGGTGAAGAGCTGGGGGATGAGCCAAGCGAAGAGTCACTGAAGAAACTTGGTGCAGCAATGGCGAATATGCACCAAGCGGCGCAGAATTTTGTTCTGCCTTCTGGCAGCGAGCTTCCTGCATTGAGAGACTTCATGTGGGGAACCACCGATGTTCTTTTCACAGGCGAAAGCGTGATTGCAATGGATGAGAAGAAGGAACTGGAAAAAGTTAGGCTGGCAATCGAAGAGATCATCCAAGATCTTTATGAGAAAGAAGATGCGATCGCTATCCACGCAGATCTACACGGTTGGAATGTAATGACCCTTGGCGATGAACTTTTAATTTTCGATTTCGACGATTCGGGAATAGGGCTTCGCGTTCAGGATTTGGCTACGACTCTGTACTACCTGGATACGCCCGAACAAGATGCAGCGCTGTTGGCGGGGTATCAATCAGTAATGGATCTTCCGGTTTACAACCAATATCAGATGAAGGGTTTATTGCTGCAACGCCGAATAATTCTGCTTAATTACCTCTTTGATACAACGAATGTTGAGCACCGCGAGATGGCTCCCGATTACTTAGTTGAAACCCTTCGCAGGGCTAAGGAATTTCTGGAACAGAGATAAGCAATAGCCTGATCGTTGCCTTCATTCACTTCACAATTGGTGCGTTATTCGTTTCCGATTTCACGTCAGGTATTTCGCACGGAGCACCATCGCAACAATTAGTTTTCATATGGCAATTCGGGCAGAGCCAGCGAGTTGAAACTGGATCGTACGGCTGCCCGCAGAAATCACAAGGCATCTGGTTATTGGCGCTCACGCCCAAAATGTAAATCAGGAGGTGAGCATTTCTTGGATGTAGGCAATTTGACGCGCCATCCAATTTGAGAGATTTATTCGATTCCACCCAGTTTTCAATAAACGGACGGCGCAAGGGGCGTAACTTTCGAGTCAAGTTCAATCAGAAATCAGGCGCAACATAAGGCGTTGAGTTTAACTCGAGACCATCCTTAATTAATGAAGATTTGCGTCGCAGTCGCCTACACGCCAAGAAGTTATTGTGGCCACAAACCCTGCGCGAGTTGGAGCGCAAAGCATGGGACCGGCCATCCAAGAGAGTTTTGAATCAAGTGGAGTGACACGAACGAGCCTAAAGTCATCGTCAGCTTTTGCTCTAACTGTCAGCGCATCACCGCTTCGGCTCACTCTAATTGTCACCTCTTTGCCGATCCACTCGGTAACTCGACCAGTAGACCAGTCTGATTTATTTTGAGTAACGACAGCACCAAGCTGCGGATAACCGTCGCTCATCTCTACCCCTGCTTTGATCCAATTTTTCTCATCACTTCTGATGAGAATTCCGCATTGATCGAACTGCTCTTTGAAGTCGAGGATAAATGAGACTTCTATCGCAGTGTCGATCGGGAATTCGCGCAGAAGTGCGTGACCGTTGTCATGGATAAAACCATAAGAAGTAATCCGCCACCAATCACTTTGGTCCGCTGCCTCAACAATTAGCAAGTTATCTTTCAATATTTGTGAAACAGGAGTTCGCGTCCATTTACCTTCGGACCAGGAGATCGATTTCATTTTTTTGGAAATTGCACTGTTTTTAGAGGGGACTCTACATAGGCAATTTGAATTCCTGGAAATATCGGGTTTTTGAGGCTAATCAAATACGCACAAGAGAGATTAACTTTTTTACCTTTAAGTGGAGATTCCAAATACGATCCTGTGACTGGTTTGCCAGCAGAGATCGCGAATGGACCCCAGCCGCCCCATAAAAGCTCTTTTCTATAAATTTTTGTCTCATTTTTAAATCCAGGTGGTGTCTGGTCTGCGCACTTGGCAGAAAAAGTCTTAGACCTCTTATCAATAGATACCTTGAAATCTACAGGTTGTGGATACCTTGCCTCGAAGACGATGAACGCATCAGAAATTTTCGGAAAGTTTGGGTATTTAAAGTTTTGGGGAGGATTTATTGCAACAGGAGCTCCAAGCCAAGCGCTTTGGCGCGAGAACATCTCAAAGGCAGACACATTTTTTATTACAGTCTGACCAAAACTATCTTTTTCTGCAACAGGATAGATGATCTTCGCATTTGCCGGTATCAGTTTTAGATTGGCAGAACCTTGTACGGCGAAGCGAGTCGACATATAGATTGTACGCAAACCTGTTTGAGACGCGTTGTCATACTTAAATGTGCAAGATGCAGAAAAATTGTTCTTTGCTATTTCAGTTTGCGAAGCAGGAACTACAGACCCACCATCATTACAGGTCAGATCGTTATCTATTATTTGATACCCATCTGTTTCGATAAACGCCGTATAGGTCACTTCTTGCGGCGAAGCGGTAGTTTGAATAACTGGATTGGTGATGGTCGTGTATCTCACCTTTAAGTATTGATCCTGATTGACATTTGATTGTGCAATTGGCGCAGATAGGGAAGTGATGAAAATCGTAAGAACCATTAGAACACTGAGGAAATAGCGCTTCATAAATAGCATTCTATTAGAAATCTAAAAAAACGGGGAGAAGCGACCCAAGCACCTGGAGTCTGGACCTTACCGGGTCTGAAATCTTTTCATAATTCGTGACTCCGCTCTCAGGATTCCGTAAGCAATGAAAATAGAGAGAACAATGACAATTAAATAGACAAAGTATTGATTTTCCGGCGAGGCAAATCTTGCGATCGCTAAACCTCCCAATCGATTGTGTATCAGGTATAGGGGATAGGTAATTGCACCGGCAGTGGCTATACCACGCAGATGCAGCCCAGACACTCCGCGAGTTAACGTAAGCAACATCAAGAGATACATAGCCGTGATCACTAATCCGATAACTAGCCCTGAATGACCAGGGCCACGGTTCTTATCTAGCCAAGGAATCAGATCAATTCGAGTAGTGATCGCCCATAGATATGAAGAAAGCAATGCGACGATTCGTAATTTAGTGAATCCAGTTGCACGTATTGACGAAATGATTGCGCCACCTGAAATTAGCGCAAAGAAGCCATTTAGATACCAAATGCCATAGTTATCAAACCCAAATGCGCTCCAAATAAATCCGATTACTGCCCACCATTGAAAAATCGGTGAAAGAAACTTTCCCAGTCGCACCGTTAAGACAATGAGAATAAAAAGGTAAAACTGAAGCTGTCTCTCCAGGAACCAGTGGGCTGAATCCAACCAGTTATGGCTAAAAGATTCGGGCGTCATGGTCAAGCTGTAATACAAATTTTCTGCAATTAATCCAGGCTTCTTCCAAAATCCAAATTGGGATACGAAGAAGATGAGAATTAGCGCAATCCAGTACATCGGGAAAAGACGTAAAAAGCGTTTCTTCAGAAAATTACCAGCCGAAATACCTTTGGTGGATGACATAATCACGAAACCACTGATCATAAAGAAGAGTTCAACTCCCAGATACCCGTACTGCGCCCAGCCCATGATTGGTGATTCCGCGACATTTGGAGTTCTACCTCTGACGATTGCACTGTAGAAGTAGTGAAAGGCAATCACTGCGGCGAGTGCGATTACACGGAGCAGATCGATGTAATCCAGGCGTTTTGAAGGTGCTGTACTCACAGGGGGCGAATCTACTTGAAGTCGCTGGGAAAACGTGCGCAATGTTTCTGTGCCGCTTAAGTGTTCTGTGTGGACGATACTGGGATCGAACCAGTGACCCCCACAATGTCAATGTGGTGCTCTACCGCTGAGCCAATCGTCCGGGTCTAAATCTTTTCGGTATGTATTAAATTGTTGAGAAAGTATAGCCGAGTGAATTAACGCCCGAAATCATCCTCAATACGCTCAATATCATCTTCGCCAAAGTAAGTTCCAGTCTGAACCTCGATGAAGATTACATCCGTGCTGCCAATATTTTCGATCCGGTGCAAGTCACCGATTTCAATATCAATGGAATCACCGGCACCCATCTCAAAGGTATTTCCGTTCAAGGTAATGCGTGCATCTCCTTGAACAATAAACCAATGCTCGGCGCGTTTTTCGTGGCGCTGATAAGAAAGGCGTTTTCCTGGATTTACCCAAATCGTCTTTACCTTATGAGCATCGCCTTCAGACAAGATTTCATAACGTCCCCAAGGACGTTGTGATTGATCTTCAACCATCTTCTTCTCCTGATCGACGCTGATCATTTCTTACTTGTCTAACTATTTGGAGGTCGGAACGGGATTTGAACCCGTGTAGAGGGATTTGCAGTCCCTTGCCTCGCCTCTCGGCCATCCGACCAAACTAACTTCTCTGAACTTTGCTGCTCTTTCTTACTGATAGAAAAACCGCCACCTGAAAAATTAATTCCAAAGCGGCGGGTAATCCGAGCGGACGACGGGGTTCGAACCCGCGACCTGAACCTTGGCAAGGTTCCGCGCTACCAGCTGCGCTACGTCCGCATTTCGTGCGGGGGCAAATCTATCGCAGCAGGGGGCTAACCGCCAAAGCGAGGGCTTTCACCGTAGCGTTACGCCCATGGAACTGCGCCAAGACTGCTTCTGGATGGGAGATCGCTTTGCGCATTCACTTATTGAAGTCAGCGACGATCTTTCGCGATTAGACGATGGCAATTTTTGGGCGGTCAGCATCTCCTATGAAGGACAGGTGCGATTGGCAAGATTTGAAGAAGATCTCGTAACCGCTTTTCCTTTCACAGGATCTAATTGGAGCGCATCGCAAAATAGATGGCTGTCTTCGCTTAGCGAAAGCGAGTACTGCAAATATGTGGAAGAGATTCGACAAGCGATCGCCAGCGGTTGGGTTTATCAGGTAAATGC
>CANHRF010000067.1 GCA_947463335.1 Actinomycetota bacterium | reverse complement strand
GGAGTTCCGATCGGAGAAGTAACAGCGGTTGATAACGCTGCAGGAGCGGTAACGCAAACTGCCGATGTAAAGCTCTTTGTGAATTTTTCAACGCTCAGTGTTGTCGCAGTTGTGGTCGGTTCACCAAAATCCGATCCACGTGATGCGCTGGTTCCAAAAGCGCCCATTCCAACGCCTATTCCAACTGTGACGGTATTCGCCATACCTTCCGGAACGCCTAAACCATAAATGTTTGCACGTCGATTCTTTATATCATTTCCAATTTTCGCAGTGGTCTATTTGATACAAGAATCGGTTGTTAGCCAGTTTCGAATCTTTGGCGGCGGTTTCTCACTCTTTCTTATCTTCACTCTGTTGTGGTCAGCGCTCGGCACTCCAGAGTTAGGTGCGCTTACTGGTTTTGGCGCTGGTTTGCTTATGGACTTATCTCAAACCACATCCGGCCCGATGGGTCAGTGGACGCTAATTATGATTTTGGCGGGTTTTGCAATTTCATATCTAGGTTACGGAGACGATAACTTTCGCGGCAATCCGATTTCGTTAGTTGTAATTGTTGCAATTGCAGTTCCAATAACCAGATTCGCTTACTTGGTGATCGGCCTAATGTTCGGTAGCGAATTAGGAAGCACGCTCCAAGTTCTTATCTCACTGCTGGCATCTGGTTTATGGACGATTGCAGTTGTTCCGCTTTTGATGCCCTTTGTTACGAGAATTCACAGCACTCTCTTTGAAGAGAAGAGTCGCGGATGAATCAACGCGCCAGGCTCAGTCTCCTAGTTGTTCAAGTATTGATTCTTTCTTTATTGCTTGGGTTATTAGGCCGCCTTTTTTATCTGCAGATTGCAGCGGGGCCGAAGTACCGAGATGCCGCTCTCTCAATTCAAAGTCGAGATGTTGTAACGCCAGCGACACGTGGCTTGATCGTCGATTCGTCAGGCGTTCCGCTTGCACTAAACCGAGTTGGAATCGCGGTCACTGTTGATCGCACCGCGATTGACCGACAGCCCGATAAAGGCGTCACCGTTCTAAAAGATTTAGCATCTCTCTTAAAGTTGAAGTATGAAGATGTTTATCAGCGCACACGCCTATGCGGTGAATTACCAAAGGGTGCACGTGCGGGATGTTGGACAGGATCACGCTTTCAACCAATACCTATTACTAAAGAAGCAGATCCTGAAGTTGCGCTACGAATTGTGGAACGCTCAGATCAATACCCAGGTATATCTGCAACGCCAGTTTCGATTCGAAACTATCCAGCAGCCGTTGGAGTAAATGCTGCGCATTTACTGGGATATGTGGGACCACTAACTGAGGGAGATCTTGCGGGTGAAAATGGGCGAAGTTATTTCCGCTCTGAGGTAATTGGCAAAGCTGGACTTGAAGAACAATACGATGAATTTTTGCGTGGGACACCAGGAATCAAAACGGTAATCGTAGATCGTAAAGAGGCGGTCACTCGCACCAGCCAGAATTCAAAACCCATTGGTGGAAATCATTTAGTAACTAGCATTGACGCGCGAGTGCAAGCATCAGCAGAAAGCGCTCTGGAGGATGCAGTTCGCAGAGCTCGCGCATCTGGATATCCTTCAGATGGCGCCGCGGCAGTTGTAATGGATGTAACCAATGGTCAGATCATTGCTTTGGCTTCTTACCCAACTTTTGACCCTAATTCATATGAGCGAGGTTTAACTGTTGCTGAGGCGAAGACTCTATACAGCGCCAAGGCGGGCGTCCCTGCGCTATCACGAGCAATTCAAGGCGTCTTTGCCCCAGCATCGACATTCAAAGTTGTTTCACTGGTCGCTGCTGCAAACGCTGGGTATAACTTAAATGCAAATTACGACTGCCCATCACAGGTAGAAGTTGGAACGCGCGCCTTCCAAAACTTCGAAAGTAAAGCGCAAGGTCGAATTTCGCTAAAGAAAGCAATGGCAGTTTCTTGCGACACAATTTGGTATCGGATCGCCTTTGATGAATGGTTACGTGACGGTGGGCTGAAGCCAAAGTCGGATGCTAATGATTACTTCTATAACGCCGCCAAAGGTTTTCAGGTAGGAATCAAGACCGGAATTGACCTGCCTTCAGAAGCATCAGGAAGGCTTGCTGATCGAGAATGGCGCAAAGCTTGGTATGCGCAGAATGAAGATTTCTATTGCAATTACAAAACACGCGCCCCAAAGAGTAAGCAGACCGCATTTCTAATCCAACTTGCCTACGAAAATTGTTTAGACGGCGATAAAATTCGTGCGGGAGATGCGGTCAACTTCTCAATTGGCCAAGGTGACACAGTCATAACGCCACTTAAACTTACTCAGATGTATGCCGCGATCGCCAATGGTGGAACGCTTTGGAAGCCAACTGTCGCTAAAGCAGTAGTTAAGACAGATGGAACAATCATTAAATCTTTTGAAAAAGAGAAGCTTGGAACGATTCCAGTGGATAAAAAGACAATGACTTTCTTAAAAAGTTCACTTCGGGAAGTTGTTATCAGCGGAACTGGAGCGGGAGTATTTAGCGGTTTCCCAGTTGAAATTAGTGGTAAGACTGGTACTGCTCAGGTATTTGGAAAGAATCCAAATGGCAGCGCCAAAGCAGATACTTCTTGGTTTGCATCTTACGGTCCAACTAAGAAACCGCGCTTTGCAGTTGTGATGATGGTAAGCCAAGGTGGATTCGGAGCATCTACTTCAGGTGTGGGAGTTCGCAAGATTTATGAAACCCTCTTTGGCGTTGCGGGCAGCAAAGTTGCTTCGGAGAAGATAATTTTCCCAAGTGGGGTGCCACCAGTAACCTTGCCAAAGATCTCGCCAGCGACAAAAGTTAAGGGGGCAAAGTGAGCTTAGCTTCCCAACGAATCAACTACCGAAAGAGTTCTAGACCATCTGTTTTTGCAGGTTTCGATCCAATTTTAACGATTGCGGTTGGACTCCTGCTGATAATGGGAACTCTCTTAGTTTATTCATCTACACGCAATTGGTATGCCGCTAATGGGCTAGATCCTGAGTATTACCTAAAGCGCCATATTCTTAATATTTTGATTGGTTCGCTTCTTGCTTGGGGAACCACGGTAATTGATTACCGATTACTTCGGGCTTACACACCACTGCTTTGGATAGTCGGAGTGATTGGCCTTACTGCAGTTTTGATTCCAGGAATCGGCGATGAGAAAAATGGTGCAAAGGCTTGGATCGGCCTTCCCTTTGGATTTCAGCTTCAGCCTGCAGAACTTGCGAAAATTTCGATCATTGTAGGTATGTCAATGATCTTATCTGAGCGCACACACGATAGCGATGCTGCTCAACACAGAGATGTCTTGCAAGCACTTATTGTCGCTGCCATCCCAGTGCTTCTGATTGCTGCACAACCAGATATGGGAACGATCTTTATCATCAGTATCGCGGTAGTAACGATCATTGCTGTCTCTGGTGCACCAATGCGGTGGGTGGTGGGCTTAATTTTAGTAGCGGTGATCGGTAGTTTTGCTGCTGTAAAAGTTGGTGTAGTAAATGATTACCAAGTTAAAAGATTGCAAGCATTTGTCGATCCCAATGTAGATTCACAGGGGAGCGGATATCAATTACGACAAGCTCGAATCACGATCGGCTCAGGAGGCTTAATCGGAACGGGTTTATTTAATGGACCTCAGACAAGTGGAAGATTTGTACCCGAGCAACAGACTGACTTTATCTTTACCGTAGCTGGAGAAGAACTTGGTTTTCTGGGCAGCGGATTTATTTTAATTCTTTACTTAATAGTTTTAATGCGCGGATTCGGGATAGCTCGAAGATCCAGCGACCCTTACGGAAAATTAGTTTGCACAGGAGTCATTGCCTGGTTTGCATTTCAGGCCTTTGAAAATATTGGGATGACTCTTGGAATGATGCCGATGACAGGAGTTCCTCTTCCATTTGTCTCATATGGCGGATCAAGTATGTTCGCCACAATGATTGGCTTCGGCTTGCTGCAAAACGTACATGCCCGTCACCGCGGGTGATTTAGCCTCAAAGTAACGCTCATTTCACCCTTTAGAGCTATGTTGTGGCATACTTTCCCCAACAGTTCAGCGCGGCTCGCGAACCAATTCGCGATTAAAGCCAGCGGCGGACTAACAAAGATTTGCTTGAAGGATTTACTCAGGTCAACCCAAAGGTTGCCAGCCTGTTAAGTGACTACAAGCCAGAGCGCGTTAATTAACGCATAGAGGATTTGGTGCCATGGCGATTGAGCCAAAGTCACCGCGCAAGCGTGCGGTGAAAAAAGTAAGTAAGAAGAAATCTCTTGCTGCAGATACATCGAGTGAAATTGTTGATGCCCCTGTTGCTGAAGCAACCGAAAGTAAGAGCAAGAAGAAAGCGCCGGCTATTCCGGTTCCAATTTTCCAAGCCGCGACAACCGAGAAAGCTCCCAAAGCACCTCGCAAGAGCGCAGTTAAAGATGCTCCAGTTAAAAGCGTTGTTGAAGCCGTTGCGCCAACTGAAAGCGGCGCATCATCTGATGATGAAGATTCACGTGGTGGACGTAACCGTCGTCGCCGTCGTGGTGGTCGCGGGCGTCGTAAGCCAAGCGTCGATGGCGTAGATAGCCAAGAAGTTTCTGAAGCTGGCGATGAGTCAAGCTCTGAAGCAACGGATGAAGGCACAGAAGGTGCAACACATCGCCGTCGTCGCCGTCGTCGTGCAACAGGTGAAGGTGTAACGCCGGGTGAGATCGTTGATGAAGATGGCGTAATTACAGTCGTTAAGGTGCGCGAAGTCCGCGAACGCAGCGAACGTCCAGCGCGCAGTGATCGCAGCGAAAGAGGAACTCGTAACCGTCGCGAACGTGGCGGACGCTCTGATCGTTCAGATAATCGTGGCGAGTATCGCGAGCCGTATCGCCGCCGTGGCACAGTTATTACCGATGGTGAATTTCTGGCCCGTCGCGAAAATGTTGATCGTGAGATGTTAGTTCGCCAAATCGGTGACCGCATTCAAATTGCAGTAATCGAAGATAAGGTGATGGTCGAGCATTACGTAAATAGAAATGCCAACGTTTCTTATGTTGGCAACGTTTACTTAGGCCGCGTGCAGAATGTTCTTCCTTCTATGGAAGCGGCATTCGTTGATATCGGCAAGGGTCGCAACGCGGTTCTCTATGCGGGAGAAGTTAATTGGGATGCAGCTGGTATCTCTGAATCACAACCTCGCAAAATTGAAATGGTTTTAAAGACTGGTCAGCCAGTCCTTGTCCAGGTTACAAAAGATCCAATTGGGCAGAAAGGTGCGCGTCTAACTAGCCAGATTTCGCTACCTGGTCGCTATGTTGTTTATGTTCCAGGCGGCGGCATGAGTGGAATCTCAAAGCGCCTTCCTGAATCAGAACGCACTCGCTTAAAGGCGATCCTCAAGAACTTAATTCCTGAAGAGGCAGGCGTAATTGTTCGTACTGCTGCAGAGGGAGTAAGCGAAGAAGAGTTGACCAACGATGTCGCTCGCTTGAAAGCCCAATGGGAAGATATTTATCAAAAGTCAGAGAATCCGAATTTCCACGCACCTGCACTCTTGCTCTCTGAGCCTGATCTCGCAGTGCGCGTTATCCGAGATATCTTTAATGAAGATTTCCGCAAACTCACAATTCACGGAAATGACGCTTGGGAAGAGATAAGCAATTACCTCGGCGGAATCGCCCCTGAATTAGTTGGCAAGTTAGAGAAGTATTCTGGCAATGGTGATCTCTTCGCAGAATTCCGCGTTGAAGAGCAATTAGCTAAGGCATTTGATCGCAAGGTTTATCTGCCATCAGGTGGATCTCTTGTAATCGATCGCACTGAAGCGATGATCGTAATCGACGTCAACACAGGTAAATTTATTGGTAAGGGTGGAAACCTCGAAGAGACGGTAACTAAGAACAACTTAGAAGCTGCCGAAGAAATCGCCCGCCAACTTCGTTTACGCGACTTAGGTGGAATCATTGTTATCGACT
>CANHRF010000066.1 GCA_947463335.1 Actinomycetota bacterium | reverse complement strand
GATTTGCTCGAACTGGTTGTTATCTAGTCCGCGCATGAGGTCGGCCACGATTACTGCAGGGCCGCCCACATTCATACGGGCGATTATCTGCATAACCTTTATCTTCGAAGCCATGTGGTTATCTTCTCGCAAAAAGGCGCGATAATTGCGGACATGACCGCTGGCGAATTCGTCTCTAATTGCACCGCTGATGCGCTCTCGTCTGCCGCTCAATTATTGAAATCTGGTGGGCTGGTCGCACTGCCGACCGAGACTGTTTATGGCCTAGGCGCTGATGCCACAAATAAAGATGCTGTTGCTCGAATTTACAAAGTAAAGGGCCGCCCCGCAGATCATCCATTGATCGTGCACATTCATTCGATGCAATCACTGGGTGATTGGGCGGATGAGATTCCAGATTATGCAATCTCACTCGCACGTGATTTCTGGCCCGGCCCAATGACTCTGGTTTTAAAGCGCACTTTATTGGCCGAAGATTTTGTAACAGGCGGACAACCCACAGTTGGCTTGCGGGTTCCAGATCACGCGATTGCTCTTGCGCTACTTTCCGCCTTTGCAAAAATCGGTGGCCAAGGAATTGCCGCACCGAGCGCTAATCGTTTTGGACAAGTCTCGCCAACAACAGCTAAAGCAGTACACGAAGAGATAGGTGAATTTCTCGATCAAAGCGATTTGATTCTAGATGGCGGCCCTTCTCAAGTTGGTGTGGAATCAACAATTATAGATTGCACATCTGATGCGCCACGGATCCTACGACCCGGTGCAATCACGATTGAGATGGTTGAAGAATCCACGCAACTCAAAGTTTCTACGACTGAAACAAATATTCGAGTCAGCGGCTCGCTCGAAAATCATTACGCACCAAAAGCAACCGTTTCTTTAAATCGCAAACCCGAACTCGGTGAAGGTTTCATTGCACTTGCAGATATTGCAACACCTGAAAATGTAATTCGTTTGGCAGCTCCAATGGATATTGCAGATTTTGCGCGAGTTATCTATGCCGCACTTCGCGAAGGCGATGCACAAGGTTTGAAATCAGTGGTAGTTGTAGAGCCTGCCGGCGATGGACTGGCCCTTGCCATTCGCGACCGCTTAATGCGAGCGTCAAAAGGGCGATAAAACTCCGCTAAGATACGGCGAGTGTTTGGTGAAAATCTAGCCAAATTACAGTGGGGCCTATAGCTCAGTCGGTAGAGCAACGGACTTTTAATCCGTGGGTCGACGGTTCGAGCCCGTCTGGGCCCACTCCTATAACAAACCGCGTCGCTTAAGAAGCGGCTCTATCTTGGAATCACGTCCGCGGAAATTACGGAACATCTGCATTGAATCAATCGATCCACCTCGTCCCAGAAGCGTGTTTCTAAAGTGTTCGCCATTCTTACGCTGCAATCCACCATTCTCTTTAAACCAATCAACAGTGTCAGCATCTAATACCTCTGACCAGATGTAACCGTAGTAACCAGCGGAGTAACCTCCGGCAAAGATATGTGAGAAGTAAGTAGATCGATAACGAGTCGGCACTGGTGCAAAATCAAGGCCATAAGCTTTTATCGCCTGGGTTTCAAACGCTTCGACATCGCTGATTTTTGCTGCTTCTTCAGATGTCAGTGAGTGCCAAGCCAAATCTAAAATCGCCGCCGCTAGATAACTTGTAGTCGCGTGACCCTCATTGAAAGTTGAAGCAGCGTTGAGGTTATCGATCCACTCTTGCGGCAGCTTCTCTCCAGTTTCAAAGTGGCGAGCGTAGTTTTCTACAACCTCTGGCCACAAGATCCACATCTCATTTACTTGAGATGGAAATTCCACAAAGTCGCGCTGAACGCTAGTTCCCGAAACAAGCGGGTACTTAACCTGCGAAAGCAAACCATGCAGCGCGTGCCCAAATTCGTGAAATAACGTTGTGGTTTGATCGAAGGTCAGCAGAGTTGGTGTACCAGCCGGAGGCTTTGCAATATTCAAGTTGTTAACTACAACTGGCAACTGGTTAAAGAGAGTATTTTGCAAAACTAGGCTATTCATCCACGCACCACCACGCTTGGAATCACGTGTGTAGAAATCACCGATAAATAACCCAAGCTTTGAGCCATCCTCATTGAAGACCTCAAATGCGCGAGCTTCTGGATGGTAGGTAATCAAATCAGGTCGTTCTTTAAATGAGATTCCAAAGAGTTTATTAGCGGCAAAGAAGATTCCCTTTTCCAAGACTGATTCCAACTCAAAGTACGGACGCATCTTGCTGGTATCAATGTTGTACTTTTCCAGGCGAACTTTCTCGGTGTAGTAACCCCAGTCCCAGCTTTCGATATCTGTTCCAGCAGATTTCTTAAGATCCTCGGCCTCTGCTTGGGCATTACGAACTGCGGCCGGAGCAATTTTTTTGAGCATGGCGTGAACTTTGTCTGGATGTTCTGCTGTCTGTACTGAAATTATGTGTTCGGCGTGGGTGTTATTGCCAAATAACTTGGCACGTTCTGCGCGCAACTTAACCATCTTTAAAAGGACAGGCTTATTGTCGCTGCCATTCTGACGGTTAGCCTTCAGTAACGATTGCTGCATTATCTTCTTGCGAAGTTCGCGATTTGAAAGGGAATCCAATACTGGATTGCCAGAAAAGTTGACCATTGCGATCAGCCATTTACCGTCGTGCCCACGGTCTTTGGCAGCTGCAGCAGCAGAGGCGATCTCGTTATCGCTTAGCCCTTCGAGCTCTTCAATAGTGTCGACTATTACCGCTAAATCATTTGTATCAGTCAAAACATTCTTTGAGAACTGTGTCTCTAGCTTCGACAAATCTTCATTAAGTTCCTTTAAGCGCTCACGTTCTGCATCAGAAAGATGTGCACCAGCGTGAATCAGGCGCTTGTAGTAACGCTCAAGCAGCCAAGCATCTTCAGTGTTCAATCCCAATGATTCGCGGTCATCGTATAAAGCTTTGATTCTTGAATAAAGAGCAGGATTCAAACTGATGGCATCTTGGTGCGCCGCTAGCTTCGGAGCAAGTTCTTCTTCAATTGCATCTAAAGAATCACTGGTATCGCTCGAGGATTTGTTAAAGAAAACCCTGAGAACACGAGCCAGCATCTGCCCACTTTTTTCCAGAGCAACAATTGTATTCTCGAAAGTAGCGGCACCAGTTGTCTCTAGAATTTCTTGAACTTCCGCTAATTGTTGAGCGCAACCCTCATAGAATGCAGGGAGATAGTGCTCCTCTTTTATAAGTGCGAATGGCGGCAATTCATATTCAAGGAGACTTCTTTGGGCAAATGGGTTTGCATTAATCATAAAACGAAGCCTACAGGCAGCTCCAAACGATGTGATTTTAGAAGAGCTTTATCCTTAAGGATTGCATCAGTCTGACCATCGGCAACAATGATGCCGCCGGAAAGAATTACCGATCTCTCACAAAGTTCGTGGGCATAAGGCAGGTCGTGTGTAACCATCACGATAGTGATATCAAGAGTGCGCAAGATGTCGGCTAATTCGCGGCGACTAGCTGGATCTAGGTTTGAAGATGGCTCATCTAGAATCAAAATCTCTGGCTTCATCGCAAGCACGGTTGCAACGGCGACTCTGCGACGTTGTCCAAAAGATAGGTGGTGCGGTGGGCGATCGATAAATTCGAGCATTCCAACTTGGGTTAAGGCTTCTGCAACTACCTTATTTAACTCTTCACCACGCAAGCCCATGTTGTAAGGACCAAAGGCAATATCTTCGCCAACGGTTGGCATAAATAATTGATCGTCAGGATCTTGAAAAACAATTCCAACTTTAGAACGGATTGATTTGAGAGACTCTTTATTTTTGCTATCGACAAGATCTCCGGAGATGCGAACTTCTCCCTGCATTGTGGGATGTATGCCGTTCATATGCATTACTAGCGTTGTCTTGCCGGCGCCGTTAGGACCCAGAAGGGCAACGCGCTCACCTTTTTGAATCGTGAGATTGACCCCGAAGAGAGCTTGATTACCATCGGGGTAAGCAAATGCGAGTTCAGAAATCTGCAGACTCGGGACGTTAGACATTTCTACCAACCAATCATTAGGGCGATAAGTGAAGCGGTAAGTGCAAGAAGAGGAATCGAGAAAGCGGTAGCCCATTGTCGCGGGGTGACGTTTTGGTTATTCAAAGATGGCAGAACGCCATCGAAGCCACGAGAGAGCATTGCCAAGTGCACACGCTCACCGCGTTCGTATGAACGGATAAAGAGCGCGGCGGCAGCAGTTGCTAAAACCTTCCAATGTTTGATTCCGGTAGCAGTGAAACCGCGAGATTCGCGCGCGATCTTCATCCGCTCCATCTCATCGCTAATCACATTGATGTAACGCAACATAAAAGAGGCGATCTGAACCATAATCGTCGGAAGCTTTAAGGTTTCTAGGCCTCGTAAAATCTCGCGGGCTGTGGTTGTGGTCGAGAGAATTACCGCCGCTAAAACACCGAGCGTTCCCTTTACGACAATTGATGTTCCGGCCAATAAGCCATCGCGATAAAGTTCTAATCCGAATACGGAGAACTTTTCTCCTTCGCCGAAAAATGGCATCAATATGGCGAAGAAGATAAAGGGAATTTCGATTAAGGCGCGCTTAAAGAGAAGCAGAAGCGGGATTTTGCTCATCACTGCGGTGAAGATCAACAGGCTGAAGAAGGCGATAAATGCGGGCCAGCGGGTGATCGGGGTAGCGACTGAGACCGAGATAAAGGCTAAAACAGTCAAAATTTTGACGTGAGAGGGAAGCGAGTGGGTTACCGAATGTCGATGTAGGTAGAGACGCTCTCCTACATCATGTCCGTGGTGGTGGCCGTGACTATGTACTAGATCAAGGTCAGGGCTTTGAATTTTTATTTTTTTCCGCCAGGTTTACGACGGATTAAGAAAAAGAGTCCGGTTGAGATTGCGCCGGTTGCAATTACGCCGATCACTCCTGCTGCACCGGTTGAAAGGCGCTCGTTTTCTACTCCCTTAACACCGTAATCAGCGAGCACCCCATCGCTATTGGTGTTCTCTTTTGCGGTCTCAATAAATCCAATGTCACCAGCAACTTTCTCTAATCCATCTGGATTAGAAGATGCGTAGAAGGAAACTACGCCTGCAAGAAAGAGCGATGCGATAAAGCCCGAGATTAAAAAAGTTTTCTGTTTCATTTATTGGCCCGAATTTCTAATTGGGTGACTTGATTTTTATATCCATAAACTAAATCTGACCGGCTGGCGAGCACTGCGCTGACCGCAAAGAAGGTGATTAGCGCTTCACCGATTCCGATAAGAAAATGCGTTCCGATCATTGCAGTCAGGACTGCGGAAACTGAAAATGTTGCATTTGCACCAATTGCATATTGCAGAACGAAACCTGCTGCTGCAGCTGGAACCGATAACAGCGCAGCGATTGCGGCTGCGATACCGATTGAAACCTTTTTCTTCGGCATAAACTTTTTGATCAAAAGAAATACGCCATAACCAAACCAGACGGCGATGATGGACATATTGAAGATACTTAAACCAAGGGCGCTTAACCCACCATCGGCAAATAAAAGAGCTTGCAAAATCAAAACAATTGTTATGGCAAGTGTTGCCGCGTACGGTCCGATTAAAACCGCGGCAAGGGCAGCGCCAAGTAAGTGACCACTCGTGCCTGCCGCTACTGGAAAGTTGAGCATCTGCACTGCAAAGATAAAGGTGGCTGTCAGCCCGGCCAGAGGCGCAGTCTTTTCATCGAGCGAGGATTTTGCGCCACGGATAGAAATGGCCACGCCAGCGGCGGCTGCGACTGCGAAAGCGCCAGAAGTAGGGAGATCAATGAACCCATCAGGGATATGCATGGCTCAACTTTAACTTAGATGCAAATGATTCGCATCTGGAAAAGAGCCCCAAACCGTTAAGTCAGCGCTCCCGGAGAGCCACTTTGGACTAATCTCAACTCAAGCAAAGTGGATTATCTAGGCAGGGGGTATCGATGAGCGAAGATGATGGCCAAGACGAGCTC
>CANHRF010000065.1 GCA_947463335.1 Actinomycetota bacterium | reverse complement strand
GCTGGTTCATCTAACATCAAGATCTTTGGCTCTGAAACTAGAGCTCGTGCGATTGAAACTCGCTTGGTATCTGGATATGCCAAGGTATCTGCGCGGCGGTTTGCCAAGGTGCCGGCGTAAACACGATCTAGCGCGCGCATCGCTTTATCGCGCAAGATCTCTTCATCTCGCTTATTTGTTCCAAGTGCTGCAGAAATCAAACCGGTCTTCGCTGACTTTTGCGCTCCGACCATGACATTTTCCAAAACCGTTAACTCAGGAAAGAGTCCAACGCCTTGCAGAGTCCGCGAGATACCTAAATCAATTAACTCATCTGTGCGCGGCCAGCCACGTTCTTTGCCTTCAAATTCAAATTTGCCAGAATCTGGCTTAACCAATCCGCACATTGCATTAAATAAAGTTGTCTTACCTGCACCGTTGGGTCCGATAACTCCAACAACCTCGTTAGGGCGAAGCTCAAGGTGCACATCGTGAAGGGCTTTAAGCCCTCCAAAAGAAATGCTGACACCTTTTGCGTGCAACAGTGCGGCGCTCATAGTTCGTAGATTCTAGGCACTCGCGGGCCGATTCGTGTAACTATCTCGTAATTTATAGACCCGGCGGCGCTTGCCCAATCATCTGCGGTGTATTCCTCACCCGTACCTGAGCCAAAAACACTCACCCAATCCCCAGATTCGGCAGTTGATGCAGCGCCCAGGTCAACTACAAATTGATCCATAGAAACTCGGCCGATAATCGGTGCGCGCTGGCCATTAATGAAAACACCAGCGCTTCGTGCGCTACGCGGGATTCCATCTGCATATCCCATTGCGACCAAACCTAATTTGGTATCTACTTTTGTAACTTCCGTTGCACCGTAACCAACCGGCGATCCAGCTGGAACAGCTTTTACTAGATGCAACTTTGCGCGCAGAGTCATCGCTGGCTTTAAATTGAGTTTCTTAGAGCCGCCTAAAGTATTTACATCTGGGCTTAAGCCATACATCGCAATTCCGGTGCGAACCATGTCAAAGGCTGAAGCAGGATCCACCAGCGTTGCCGCCGAATTAGATAAATGGCGAATTATCTTTGTATAACCAAAGGATTCGAGCGTCGCAACCATTTTTTTAAATCTTGTTAGTTGTTCCAGATTCTGTGGTTGCCCAGGTTCATCAGCTCTAGCGAAGTGCGAGAAGATTCCAATTATCTCAACGCCTTGCACGTGGTGAGCATCGATCTCATTCCACTCTGATAAGAATCCCCCGCGCGTCATTCCGGTATCTACTTCTAAATGAATACGCGGTCTCTTAGATCCTGCAACCGCGCCAACTTCTTCAAGTGCCTTAATTGATGAGACTGCGATATCAATATCGTTATCAACTGCGCTCTCAAAGTCAGATCCTGGTGGAACCAGCCAAGCCAAGATCGGAGCAGTAATTCCTGCTTTGCGAAGCGTGATCGCTTCTTCAAGGAGTGCAACCCCTAACCAATTAGCTCCACCTTCCAGCGCCGCCTTTGCCACCGGAACAAGTCCGTGGCCATAAGCATCAGCTTTTACAACTGCCAATAGATCAACGCCGGCTTTCTCTTTGAGGAGAGCAACATTTGCTCTGATCGCTGATAAATCAACGATTGCTTCTGCGCGGTTGGTCATCGCTCCACCACAACCATGGCGGATGCGATTCCCGCATCGTGCGAGAGCGATAAATGAACCTTTGCGCCATCAACTAGCTCCGCGATTTCACCACGAAAAAGGAAATCTGGTTTTCCATTTTCGTGATTGATTACTTCTGCATCATGCCAAGGCAGGCCGTGACCGGCGCTAAGTGCTTTAGCAAGTGCTTCTTTCGCCGCAAATCGCGCAGCCAGAGATTGAATTGGTTTACTCGCTTCAGCTGGGGTAAACAATTTCTCGCGCAGTGATGGAGTTCTTTCTAGCGATTCGGCAAAACGTGCGATATCTACTACATCGATACCAATGCCATCAATCATGTGCTTTAGTGTAATTGGGGTTACGAGAGTTGGCTATTAGATGGGTAATACCTATCAACCGCGATAACTAAGACTAATAGCGCACCACCCACGAACAATCCGCCGAGTAAATCTGAGAACCAGTGAGTATCACGGACGAGCGAAACGATGCAGACAGTCAGACTTATTGTTGCAACTCCGGCGCTCGCCAACCTTCCTTGATAACGATCTACGTGCGCATATCTATAAATTAAATATGCGAGCACTCCCCAAGTAAGTAAGGCATTAGATGCGTGTCCGCTGGGAAATGACATTCCGCCGAAGTGCAGTAAATCAATTCCAACTTTTGGCTTAGTCCGTCCCAGCCAGAACTTAAAGAAGCCGACAACGAGATTGAGGCAGATCAAAGAGAGAATTGCTAAGTTAAGTGGGCGCCAAGTTTTAAAGCGGCGCGCAATATAAAAGGCGGCAATTAAGAGAACTGTTGCGGTAACGCTGCGAAGACCAAGATCATCTAAGCGACGAATTATAAATCCAGTAACTCCTTCGAATTTAGGTCGATCTAAATCGTGAAGCCATTTATCTATTTCAATCAGTGGACCATTGATGATTACTTGGTGAGTAACCAGAAGAAATCCGATAAAGAGAGCGGCTGACCAGCGAAATGCGCGCAGCATCTGCGCGCGGCGAAGATCGAGTACTTCCTGCATGGTTATTCGACCGTAACTGATTTAGCCAAGTTGCGCGGCTGATCGACATCGTTACCGCGAGCAACCGCCATTTCATATGCAAACACCTGAAGAGGAACGGTGGCCAAGATTGGTTGGAAGAGCGGTGAGCAAGCTGGAATACGGATTATGTGTTCTGCGCCAACAACTTCTGCACCTTCGTGAGCAATAACTATTACACGCGCACCGCGGGCTTTAACTTCCTGAATATTGCTCAACATTTTTTCATCAAGTGCGTGGTCGCTTCCGGAAGGCAGAATTGCAATGACTGGAGTTCCCTTGGCTTCATCGATAAGGGCGATTGAGCCGTGCTTTAACTCACCGCCCGCAAAACCTTCCGCGTGGATATAGGCCAACTCTTTTAACTTAAGTGCGCCTTCCAGTACAACGGGATAACCGACATTACGGCCGATAAATAAAACGGTCTCTGATTTAGCAAAGGTGCGAGTTAGCGCACGTAGCGGCTCCACTGTTTCTAGAATTTGTTCAATCTTGCCCGGAAGTTCCAGCATTTCATTGTAAAGATCGTGCACCTGCGCATCGCTTAATTCGCCACGGACTTGGGCTAAGTGAAGCGCGATTAAATCAACGGCGACAATCTGTGTCAGTAGCGCTTTGGTAGATGCCACGGCAATTTCTGGCCCAGCGTGCGTGTAAAGAACAGCATCTGATTCGCGCGGAATTGTTGAGCTATTAGTATTACAGATTGCTAGCACTCGCGCGCCGGCTGCCTTAGCGTGACGGATCGCCATCAAGGTATCCATAGTTTCGCCAGATTGAGAGATCGCGATAACTAAAGTATTTGAATCGATAATTGGATCGCGGTAACGGTACTCACTGGCGATTTCTACTTCTACAGAAATCTTCGCCCATTTTTCGATTACATATTTCGCGATCATTCCTGCGTGATAAGCAGTGCCGCAGGCGATCACCACAATCTTCTTAAGCGCCCTTATTTCAGCCTCTGACATATGTAATTCATCAAGTTCAATTTTCCCGTTATCGGTCAACCGACCGATTAAAGTGTCAGCAACTGCCTTTGGTTGTTCAAAAATTTCTTTGAGCATAAAGTGTGAGTAGCCACCTTTTTGTGCAGAGGCCGAATCCCAAGTAATTGTGTACTCCTTGGGAGCGATCGCTTTGCCATCTAAACCAATTATCTTTATTCCGGCAGGAGTCATAGTGATGATTTCATCTTGACCGAGTTCAACTGCTCGCTTGGTGTAATCGATAAAGGCTGCCACATCAGATGCCATAAAGTTTTCGCCATCTCCGAGGCCTACAACTAAAGGAGAATTACGGCGGACCCCGACGATTGTTTCGGGGGCATCTGCGTGGATTGCTACCAGGGTAAATGAGCCGCGCAGACGAGAGACTGCTTCGCGCATTGCTTGGGTTAGATCACCGTTGTGGGATTTGCGAAGTTCAGAAAGTAAGTGCGCAACCGATTCAGTGTCAGTATCTGACGAGAAAGAATGCCCGCGCTTTTGTAGCTCTTCTTTTAACTCAGAATAATTCTCAATGATTCCGTTATGGATAACTGCTAGCTTTCCTTCATTATCAGTGTGCGGATGGGCGTTGCGATCAGTTGGTCCGCCATGCGTAGCCCAACGAGTGTGTCCGATTCCAGAGTGAACTACTGGCATATTCGCCGGCAGTGCGCCTTCCAGATTTACTAATTTGCCTGCGCGCTTTTCGATAAATAAAGCGCCTGGTGTTCCGAGAGCGATGCCCGCTGAGTCATAACCGCGATATTCCAGACGTCGCAGACCTTCAATTAAAGGAGTGATCGCAGACTGTGGCCCGGTGTAACCCACAATTCCGCACACTTGTTTTTTACCCCAGCTCTGCTTGAACGACCTTGGCCAGGTCGTTTGCTATTTCGCTCGCTAGATTATCACTCTGCGCCTCAACCATCACGCGGACAAGCGGTTCAGTTCCAGATGCTCTCAATAAAATGCGGCCATGCTCGCCAAGTTTTGCTTCCGCAGCAGCAACCGCGGCCTTAATCGCTGCAGATTGATCTAACTTCTCTTTCGCTACATTTTTAACATTTACTAGAACCTGCGGAAAACGAACCATTGCTGCAGCAAGTTCTTGCAGAGTTTTTCCAGATCGAACAACTTCTTGTGCCAAAGCAAGTGCGGTCAAGGTGCCATCGCCAGTTGTTGCAAATTCGCGCATAATCAAATGGCCCGATTGTTCTCCCCCGAGTGAGAAATCTTTTTCAATCATCTTCTCGAGTACATAACGATCACCGACCGCTGTTGTTTCAACGGTTATGCCAGCATCTTTCATTGCATGGAAGAAGCCGAGATTGCTCATCACAGTTGCGACAATTGTGTCTGCCTTTAACGACCCTGATGCTTTAAAGCCCCGCGCCAGAATTGTCATAATGACATCGCCATCGATTTCAGCGCCGTGTGCATCAATAGCCAATACGCGATCAGCATCACCATCGTGGGCAACTCCAAAGTCAGCGCCTTCGCGCAATACTGCAGTTCGCAACTTTTCGAGATGGGTTGAACCACAACCATCGTTGATATTCCAACCATCTGGGGCATCGCAGATTGAGATAACTTCAGCGCCTGCTCGACGGTAGGCCTCTGGTGAAACAGTTGAAGCCGCACCATTTGCGCAATCAACAACAATCTTTAGACCTTTAAGTGGAGTTTTAACGGAGGAAAGTAGGTGCTTTAAATATCTTTCGCGAGCGCTATCGTCAACAATTGCTCGGCCAACACCGTTACCGGTTGGGCGCTCCCATGGCTCGCCAACACGAGCTTCAATCGCTGCTTCAATCGCATCATCTAACTTGCCGCCACCGCGTGAGAATAATTTGATGCCGTTATCTGGAGCTGGGTTATGAGATGCCGAAATCATTACACCTAAGTCAGCGCCTGATTCTGCGACTAAGTGTGCGATTGCAGGAGTTGGCAGAACACCAACACGGTAAACATCAACGCCAGCGCTAGTTAAACCAGCAACAACAGCTGCTTCTAAGAATTCACCGGATGCACGAGAGTCTTGTCCCACCACTGCTTTTGGGCGATGTGATTTATCTGGATTTGTTTCAACGAGAATATGTGCAGCAGCGACGGCAACGTCGAGTGCTAGTTCAGCGGTGAGATCACGATTGGCTAAGCCACGTATTCCATCGGTTCCAAAGAGTGCCACTCTATTCTGCGGCCCTTTGAAATTAACGCTTGCTGTATTGCGAACGCTTACGGGCCTTCTTCAGACCGTACTTCTTGCGTTCGATAACACGTGCATCACGTGAAAGGAATCCAGCCTTCTTAAGCGCTGGACGGTGTGCATCAACATCGATCTCGTTAAGTGAACGTGCAACGCCTAAGCGAAGTGCGCCAGCTTGACCAGATACT
>CANHRF010000064.1 GCA_947463335.1 Actinomycetota bacterium | reverse complement strand
GGAATAAACTGGCGCTACAACGATTCAGCCACAATCAATAAAGCTCGCGTGCGTTTAGATGATGAACTCGCAACTGTCGCCACTTTGGGATACGAGCCATATTTCTTAACCGTCGCCGATATCACTGATATGGCGCGAGCTAGAAATATTCGCGTAGCAGCGCGTGGCAGCGGTGCAGGTTCGCTGATCTGTCACTTGCTCGGAATTTCAGGGGTTGATCCGATGCAGCACGGTTTGCTGATGGAGCGTTTCTGTTCGCCGTTGCGCCGGGCGTTGCCAGATATCGATATAGATGTGGAATCTGCGCGACGTTTAGAGATATATGACCTGGTCTTTAAGAGATATGGCGATACTGATTGGAAATCCCCACAAGCGCTCTCGCGTTGCGCAACTGTTTCTATGGTCGACACCTACCGCGCACGAAATGCGATTCGTGATGTTGGTGCAGCACTTGGTCTGCCGGCGATGGAGATAGATCTAATCGCTAAATCTATGCCACATATACGCGCCAGAAATATTGAGGCAACCCTTAAATCACTTCCTGAACTTCGCTCACTTAACTTAAGCGCACCGCTTACTGCAATGGCTATCTCATTGGCGCAACGCCTCGATGGTCTGCCACGCCATTTAGCGATGCATCCTTGCGCCGTTGTCTTATCTGATGCAGGGCTTTTAGATCGCGCGCCAGTTCAATTTAACGCCAGCGGTTATCCAATGGTGGAGTTTGATAAAGATGGGGTAGAAGAAATTGGTTTACTGAAATTAGATATCTTGGGTGTGCGGATGCAATCTACGATCGCACACGCTGTACACGAGATAAAACGCGTCTCTGATATTGATTTAGATATTGATGCGGTCCCTCTAGATGATGAACCGACTTACGAGTTAATCCAATCAACTCGCACGCTAGGTATCTTCCAAGTAGAAAGTCCGGGACAGCGCGAGCTAGTCGGCAAGTTAGCTCCAAAAACTTTTAGCGATTTAATTATCGATATCTCACTCTTTCGCCCCGGCCCGGTGAAGAGCGACATGATCAGACCATTTCTAAACGCGCGCCATGGTTGGACTAGCGCGCAGATCATCCACCCTGATCTCTATGAGATCTTGGCTCAAACTGAAGGCGTTGTCGTCTTTCACGAACAAGTTATCTCGATTATCTCGGCGATGACTGGCATCTCACTCGCCGCTGCTGATGAGAAACGGCGCGCTTTAGGCAGTAGAGAAGGCCAACAAGAAGTCTGCGATTGGTTCTTTCCTGCCGCCACGGCGCGCGGTTATGAACTGACCACGATTACCGAAATCTGGGATGTCCTTCGCGCCTTTGCATCCTTTGGTTTCTGTAAAGCACATGCCGCAGCTTTCGCACTTCCTACATATCAATCTGCGTACTTAAAAACACATTACCCCGCTGCATTTATTGCTGGCGTTTTAACTCATGATCCTGGGATGTACCCAAAGCGTTTAATGATCGATGAAGCGCGTCAATTAGGAGTCGGTTTAGCCCCACTTGATATAAATCTTTCAGGTAGCCAATACACAGTAGAAAAGAGTGAGAGCGGTGGGGACAGTGTGCGGATCGCACTTACCTCAGTCTCAGGAATTAGCGATAGCGAAGTAAATTCAATAATTGCCGGTCGGCCCTATCTTGATCTGGCTGATTTCTATCGCAGATCAGGGGCATCGCACCCAATTATCGAAAGCTTAATAATGACTGGCGCATTTGATCGGGTGCATGCGTTAAGCGATGGAACTATTAATCATCGGGATTTATTGCTCCACTTATCTGATCTGACTCGCTCACCAGTTGCCACAGTCTCGGGATCTCAGATGGTCTTTGGTTTTGCGCCTCCTGATGTAGCAGCCAGTGGCTTACCTGCAATGGGCGCTGCTGAAAAAGTACGTAACGAGGTAGAACGTTTAGGAATGGATATCACCCACCACATGCTCGAGTTCTATGCTCCATTTCTAAATGCGATCGGTGCAGTTAAATCATCAGATTTACTTTCACTTCGATCGCAGAGCCAAGTTCTGGTGGCTGGAATTAAAGTTGCGATGCAGACCCCACCAGTGCGTTCGGGGCGACGCGTTATCTTCTTAACTCTCGATGATGGTTATGGATGTACTGATTCCACTTTTTTCTCTGATGCACAAGAGGGTTTTGCTTCCACTCTCTACAGTTCATCCATATTGTTAGTCCGTGGCACAACTCGCAGAACCGGTGATCGCGGCATCTCTATCAACGCCAATGGGGCCTGGGATCTACGCGCCGCATATGAAAAATGGTCACGCCAATTAATACAGCAAGCGGTCCAGAAATGACGGAAGCGACGATTCTCCATGTAGATATGGATGCTTTCTATGCCTCAGTTGCTGAGTTAGATCACCCAGAACTTCGCGGCAAAGCAGTTGTGGTCGGCGCAGGTGCGCGGGGAGTCGTCCTATCTGCAAACTATGCGGCACGTAAATTTGGAATACGAGCTGCAATGCCAGTCGGTCGCGCTCAGCGAATGGCGCCACACGCAATCTTTATCGCACCTGATCACCACCGTTACTCTGAAATCTCAGAACGAGTAATGCAGATCTTTGCTTCTTACACACCGCTCGTTGAACCGATCTCACTCGATGAAGCGTTTCTCGATGTAACGGGAGCGCGAAAGCTACTCGGCACCGGGCGCGAGATCGCAACGGCAATTCGCGCACGAGTTGAGAAAGAAGAGGGGATTACCTGTTCAGTCGGAATCGCACCTTCTAAATTTATTGCGAAGTTAGCCTCACAACACTGTAAACCAAATGGCATGCTGGAAATCACCGCCGATCGCATCCTTACCTTCCTGCACCCACTTCCAGTTGGGGCTATTTGGGGAGTTGGTCCAAAGACCGCAGAACAACTGGAGAGACTGGGCCTTCATACCGTGGCTGATATTGCAAATACTCCACGCGCTACTTTAATTCGTGCACTCGGTGATGCTTCCGGTGCATCGTTATATGAACTTGCTTGGGGGCGCGACTATCGCGAAGTAACTCCGGAAGAGCCCGATAAAAGCATCTCTGCAGCCGAGACCTTTGCAAATGATTTAGATAACCCAACTGAGATCTTGCAAGAGTTTCTGCGAATGACAGAGAAAGCAACCGCGCGTTTACGAGAGAAAGGTTTATTTGCAAAGACAATCTCAATCAAGGTTCGTTTTGCAGATTTCTCAACGATAAATCGGTCCAAGACTTTGCCGCTGCCAATTGATAGCACTCACGATGTTTATGAAGTTGTGAAAGCGCTCTACCTCGCCCTTAAGATCGAACGAGCTCGATTACGTTTAGTTGGTGTATCTCTTGAGAACTTGCAGGAAGATTCCCCAGAACAACTGATACTTGGCGCACGCGAAAAGGGTTGGCGCGATGCCGAAAGCGCTGTAGATCAGGCTAAGGCGCGCTTTGGGCGAGGCAGTGTGCGGCCAGGGCGCTTGATAAAACCTGGCGACCAGCAGGAAGGTTGAGATCAACTAGCCGTAGGGGCAAAGTTGTTCTATTGTGGGGTTATGGCACTCTCAGATCGCGAACAACGCCTACTTGCCGAAATGGAAGAGGCGCTCTCTGCCGATGACCCACGCCTGGTCTCGACTTTAAGTGGCAAATCCTCAAAGTTCACCGCATCTATTGGCCTTGCGATCGCCGCTCTGCTTACAGGTTTTGCAATTCTCTTCGCTGGCCTCATTGCCCAGCTCACCTTGGTAGGGGTAGGCGGGTTCCTCGTAGCCCTAGTCGGGGTAATCCTGCTCATCAATGGCATCACCAAGAGCGCAGCTAAATTCGGTCAGGCCGGCCGCTCACCAAAGCGCGCTCGCCGCTCATTTACCGATGGCTTTACAAAGGGAATGGAAGATCGTTGGGATCAACGAAATAACGGCTAAACCCAAGTAATCCACCTTGCCCTCGCCAATGGCGGGGGCTTTTTTCATGCCGAAAAACCCTCTATGAGAGGTGGGGAGGGGTGGGGCGGTCCTGGGAGAAAAGTGGCGAAAGGTGGTTGAAAAAGGAGGAAAGTGGAGTAAAGTGGGGGATTAAGCGGGATTCACCGCGCTGGAACCTGGGGAAGGGGGCCAGAAAATGTTTCTCGGTACCCACGAGCCACGCCTTGATGAGAAGGGCCGCTTGATCCTTCCTGCGAAATTTCGCGAAGAGCTCTCTGCTGGATTGGTAATTACAAAAGGGCAAGAGCGTTGCCTCTACGTTTTCCCATCTTCTGAATTTGCAACGATCACCGAAACGTTGCGCCAAGCACCGGTTACATCAAAGAACGCAAGAGATTACATGCGCGTGATGTTTGCTGGCGCACACGATGAAATTCCTGATCGCCAAGGTCGCGTAACTATTCCTGCCGGACTTCGCACATATGCCGGCCTTGAAAAAGATTGCGTTGTTATCGGTGCAAATACTCGCGTTGAAATTTGGGATAACGCTTCTTGGAATTCATATCTATCTGATCGAGAAAAAGGATTTGCTGAAGTTTCAGAGGAGATCTTTCCAGGCCTCTTCTAAGTAACAGTAAAACAATTTAATAGCGCTCTCATTTGTGGCCACCGCCGACCAAAAGCCGGCAGTGACACCCCTTCCCCGGTGTCACTTTCGTTAGATCCGTCGGCCGGCGGTGACCAGAGATGAGAGATGAAAGTTAAAAAACGAGTATAAGAAAAGGGGGAGAAGATGAACGATGCAAGTACGCAACACATTTCTGTAATGCTCGATCGTTGCATTGAATTACTCTCCCCAACAGTCTTGTTAAATGAAAAGCCAGTGATTGTTGATTGCACTCTCGGTTTAGGTGGACATACCGAAGCTCTATTAGAGAAATTCCCTACGCTAACTATTATCGGAATTGATCGCGATCAGATCGCCCTAGAACGCGCAAGTGCGCGATTGGCGCGTTTCGGGGATCGCTTCAAGAGCGCGCACGCGATCTTCGATCAAATTGATAACGTCGTTGCATCACACGGGTTCAGAGAAGTTAACGGTGTTTTATTTGATCTCGGAGTCTCTTCAATACAACTTGATGAAGTAGATCGTGGATTTTCTTACTCCCAAGATGCGCCACTAGATATGCGGATGGATCGCAGCCGCGGAATTACAGCAGCGGAGATCGTAAACACATATGCGCCTGGAACACTCGTAAAGATTCTTCGCACATTTGGTGAAGAGAAATTTGCTACTCGCATTGTTGAAAACATTGTTAAAGCCCGCGCCAAAGCGCCGCTCAACTCAACCCAAGAGTTAGCTGAACTCGTAAAGGCGAGCATTCCTGCTGCGACTCGTCGCACTGGTGGAAACCCTGCCAAGCGCACTTTCCAAGCGCTGCGCATTGAGGCCAATGATGAATTAGGTGCGATTTCTCGCGCCCTGCCAATCGCCCTCGATTTGTTAACCATCGGAGGACGAGTTGTAGTTCTCTCATTCCAGTCGCTGGAAGATCGCATTGTTAAAGAACTCTTTGTTGAGAAAGCAACCTCTAAGACTCCTAGAAATTTACCGGTTGATCTCCCGGAATTTGCTGCGAAGTTTGCGCTTGTCTCAAAATCAGGAGAAACGCCTTCAGCCCAAGAACTAGAAGCTAATCCTCGTTCTGCATCGGTGCGACTTCGTGCAATCGAAAAGGTGGCGGCATAAATGGCGCTACTAAATTCAACCGCGGTCAAAACTGCACGCGCACCAAGACAGAAACTCACAGAGAAATCAGTTGAAGTATTTCTCAAATTGGTTCCCAGCGTTTCCGAAGGTACCCAAGCGACACAACGCTTCTTCGCCGTTTTTCTCTCGGTAGTCGGAGGAGTTGGATTACTGATACTTCTGGCGGTAAACATCCGCTTGGCGCAAGATGCCTTCACTCTCTCCGAGTTAAAGGCAGAGGCAAAGGTTGTATCAGAGCAACGCGAAGCAATTAATAGGCAGATTGAAGCAGCCTCATCGCCAGAAGCGCTAGCGGCAAAAGCCCAAGAACTCGGCATGCGTCCTTCTAATACGCCAGTATTTCTAAATTTAGATGAAGTTGATCAGTCACTAGCCAATGGAGATGTTAAACGTGGGTAATTTAAGCCTCTCCGCTGCGCGAATTCGAGTTCT
>CANHRF010000063.1 GCA_947463335.1 Actinomycetota bacterium | reverse complement strand
GATAGAGGGGACTTCTTAGCCATGTGTATGGGCTCCTTTTTTTCCGGAACAAGGGACGGTTGTGCAGGGCTCATTATGTAACTGATTTGCCCCGCACGCCAAACAATTTGGCTGTGATTTAGCAAAAATTTGGAGAAATTTTTACCCGTTTAGGTTGGTCATCACATGCTTGATTCGGGTGTAATCCTCGAATCCATAGCTAGATAGGTCCTTGCCATATCCCGAGCGCTTGAAGCCTCCATGTGGCATCTCAGCGACGATAGGGATGTGGGTATTGATCCAGACACAACCGAAGTCAAAGGCCTTGGCCATTCGCATCGCGGTGCCGTGATCCTTAGTCCAGACTGAGGAAGCCAGACCATATTCGACGCCATTTGAAAGGGCGACCGCCTCGGCTTCATCCTTAAATTTCTGGATCGTTATGACTGGTCCGAAAATCTCAGATTGAATATGTTCATCTTGCTGACGCAGGTCTGCGATCACAGTTGGAGCGATGAAGTAACCAGCGCGATCTAGGGCTGCTCCCCCGGCAACAACGCGCGCATGTGATGGAACGCGATTGAGGAAGCCTTTAACGCGATCAAATTGTGATGCATTATTTACTGGTCCAACCAAGACATCTTCATTTGGCGCTCCAACTGCGATCTCGTTTGTCGCTTGGTTAGCAAGTAGCTTCACCATCTCTTCGTAAACACCTTCTTGGACCAAGACTCGAGTTGCGGCGGTGCAATCCTGACCAGAGTTGAAGAAACCGGCCACAGCAATACCTGCAGCGGCTGCTTCTAGATCGGCATCATTGAAAACAACAACTGGTGCTTTACCACCGAGTTCTAAGTGAACGCGCTTTAACTGCTTGGCAGCGCTACCTGCAACTTCCATTCCCGCGCGAACTGATCCGGTAATTGAGACCATTGCAGGAGTTGCGTGCTCAACAACTGCTTTTCCTGTTTCGCGCTCACCACAGAGAACATTGATGACGCCATCAGGTAGAAATTCACCCATTATCTCTGCCATAAATACAGTGGAAGCTGGAGTCGTATCGCTAGGTTTTAAGACAACGGTATTTCCCGCGGCAATTGCCGGTGCCCATTTCCAGACCGCCATCATCATTGGATAATTACACGGTGTTACTTGGCCGCAGACGCCAACTGGCTCACGACGAATAAATGAGGTCATTCCCTTCATATATTCACCAGCAGACTTACCTTCAAGATTTCGTGCAGCCCCTGCAAAGAAGCGGATCTGATCGATCATTGGAGGAACTTCCTCAGAAGCAGTTAGCCCCATTGGCTTTCCGCAGTTTTCGGATTCAATCGCAATGATTTCATCAGCGCGAGATTCGATCGCATCGGCAATTTTCAAAAGTGCGCGTTGGCGCTCTGAAGGAGTTGAATCACGCCATTGTGTAAAGGCGTTCTCGGCAGCGCTCATAGCTTTATCAACATCGGCAGCGTTGGAATTCGGCGCAGTTGCGAAGGCCTGGCCAGTAGCAGGATTAATGAGTGTGGTGACCGCCCCTGAGGTCGAATCAACCAATTTGCCGTTTACAAAGTTCTGCAACTTCTTCATCTCTAGTTCTGACCTTTCACTGCGCGGACCAATTGATCACCGTGATCTTTTGGATGATTTGTATAACTAGTTAGCCATTTAGCAATTGTGTAATGACCTGCCTCAGAATGAACCCCAGACTTTTCGAGATCGGCTTCCTCTAGACGTTTAATAACATCGAGTGAACCAGCGCGAACCGCTGCAAAAATTGCGATCGAATTTTCAACAGGTGCGCTTTCGTAACCCAGTTGGGGAGCAGTTGCCCAAAGATTTTCGTCGTAACCTTGAATTAAAGAGCCTTCTGGTTCAGCGACTAAGCGACGTAGTCGCGCGTAAGATTGTGTTTCTGAATCTGCCAAGTGATGAATTATCTGACGTGCAGACCATCCTTCTGGATTTTTTACATCGAGCAGATCTTGAGTAACGCCCCGCGCCAGATTTAAAAAATACTGTGTCGCTGATTCATACGCCGCCGCTGACTCTTGAATGCTCATGCGGTTGAGTCTATTTACTCTTTTCCGCTGCTGCCAACTGTCCGCAGGCGCCATCAATTTCGCGCCCTCGAGTATCGCGCACGGTTACCGGTACTCCGTAACCCTCAAGAATTCGAACGAAGGCTTCTTCATCCTCGCGCCGCGATGCCGTCCACTTTGAGCCAGGGGTCGGATTGAGTGGAATTAGGTTGACGTGTGCATTACGACTTTTCAGAAGGCGACCGAGAAGGTCTGCTCTCCAGGATTGGTCGTTGATATCGCGGATCAGCGCATACTCAATCGAATATCTGCGTCCAGTCTTCTTCTCATACGCGTCAGCGGCAGCCAACACTTCGCGAACCTTAAATCTTGAATTAATTGGGACAAGTGAATCACGTAGCTCATCATCTGGCGTGTGGAGAGAAACGGCTAAGGTGCAATTGATTCCTTCATCCATCAACTTCTCAATGCCATTTACCAAGCCGACTGTTGAAACGGTTACTGAACGGGCGCTGATTCCTAGCCCATCTGGGTTTGGATCTGTGATGTTATGCAAGGTGCGAACAACTGCGTTGTAATTTGCTAGCGGTTCGCCCATTCCCATAAAGACAATATTAGAAAGGCGCGCTTCTCCACCTGGTAGCTCCCCGCTGGCGCACGCTCGCGCCGCAGCAACAATCTGTTCGGTAATTTCACCAGCGGTGAGATTTCTAGTTAAACCTGCTTGTCCAGTCGCGCAGAACGGGCAATTCATTCCACAACCGGCTTGCGATGAGATGCACACGGTGACGCGATCTGTGTAGCGCATCAAAACAGATTCAACTAAAACGCCATCGTGTAGCTTCCAAAGATCTTTCCGGGTCATACCGTTATCAGTTGTTCTGGTTGTTACTAATTGAATTAACTTTGGGGTTAAAGCTTCCGCAATCGTTTGGCGCTCCCCTGCTGGAATATCTGTCCATTCATCAGGGGTTGTCGAAAGATGTGAGAAGTAATGAGTTGCTACTTGTGCAGCACGAAAGGGTTGAAAACCTAATTCTTTTGCCCACGCTTTGCGATCTGCGGGAGCAAGGTCTGCTAAATGCTTAGGTGCTTTCTTCTTCTGTACTGGTTCATCAAATACTAATTTGAGTTCTGGATTTTGTTCAGGGCGGGTACTCATAGGAGCCCGGAATCTTGGGCGCGGCGCACTACTTCCAGCTCTAACCAGAGCGCCGGAGCAGCAAATAACACTGAATCTAAGCGATCCATAATTCCACCGTGGCCGGGCAGTAAATTACCCATATCTTTGATAGCCATATCGCGCTTTAACGCTGATTCAATTAAATCGCCAGATGTTGCCGTAAAGACAGTTAGCAATCCAGCCAATGCGCCTAGCCACCAATCTGATTCCATTATGTAATGGAAGGCAATTGCTCCACCTAAGATTGTAAAAATAAGTGAGCCAATAACGCCCTCGATAGTTTTCTTAGGACTGATCTTTGGCGCAAGGGGATGCTTTCCAAATAAGACACCGGTTAGATAGGCAAAGGTGTCATTGCAGCCGACTAGAACCACGAATGTCATAACGCGTTCTAAACCATTGCTTGGACGTGCCAGCAAGATTAAGAAGCCGGCGAGAAATGGTAGATAAATAAGCGCCAGAGATGAGGCTGACGCAGTCTTAACAAAGTTATCTACTCCCCGCGGAAGAAGTAGGACCAATAAACAAGGAAGCGCGATCGCCGTAGCAACCGCCAAGCCGGAGATTCCGCCAAACCAAGTAGATGCGCACAAACCAACTGCTGCAGTGGTTAGCGACCAGAGTGGGATATCAATTGAATTTGCAGAAAACGCTTTATTTAATTCGCGAATGCCAAGCACCACCGCGACAGTGACTAGTCCTGCAAAAATTATCCGCTCGTAGGCAAGTGCAAACCAGACTAGTCCGATTAAGAAAAGTGAGACAAAGATAGATGGCAGCAATTTGCGGCCAGCGCGCTTATTTATCGCTTCATTAATCGAATGTAGATCAGACATAAAGGTTTGGGCGAATTCCTAGACTTCTAGGAGCTCGGCCTCCTTATGCTTTAGCAGATCATCAATCTTTAAGACGTGCTCAGAAGTTACTTTTTCAAGTTCCTTTTCACCACGCGCTAGATCGTCTTTACCGATATCGCCATCTTTCTCTAACTTCTCCATCAATTCCTTGGCAGCGCGGCGGATATTGCGGATAGAAACTTTGGAATCTTCCGCCTTACCCTTTGCTACTTTGATGTAATCCTTACGGCGTTCTTCAGAAAGTTGCGGCAGGGCAACGCGAATTACAACGCCATCATTGCCGGGATTTACCCCTAAATCTGATTCGCGAATCGCCTTTTCGATACCAGCCATTGCGCCTTTATCAAATGGTGAAACTATCGCTAGGCGAGCTTCAGGAATTTGGATTGTTGCTAATTGTGAAAGTGGTGTGTAAGTGCCGTAGTAATCAACCATGATCTTGTTAAAGAGCGCTGGGTGAGCACGGCCTGTGCGGATAGTCGCGAAGTCATCTTTAGCTACTTCAACTGCCTTATCCATCTTGCTCTGCGCATCGGCTAGAGCACTTGCTACATCTGCCATTTTCTAACTCCTCTAAGTTGTAAATCTTCTCAACCTTGCCAAGTGGCAAGTTATGAAACTAAAGTTCCGATCTTTTCACCGCGCACTGCACGTCCGATATTTCCTTGTGACATTAAATCAAAGACGATAATTGGCAATTGATTTTCGCGACAAAGGCTAAAGGCAGCGGCATCTGCTACTGCTAGCGACTTAGAGAGAACTTCATCATATGAAATTGAATCGAATTTAGTCGCCTTAGGATCCTTCTTTGGGTCTGCGCTGTAAACGCCATCGACTCCGCTCTTTGCCAGGAGAAGAGCCTCGGAACCAATTTCAAGTGCGCGCTGTGCAGCGACTGTATCTGTTGTGAAGAATGGCATACCTGCGCCAGCACCAAAGATAACTACTCGACCTTTTTCTAAGTGGCGGATCGCGCGACGTGGAATATATGGTTCTGCAACTTGACCCATGGTGATCGCAGTCTGAACGCGAGTATCAACGCCTTCTTTTTCTAGAAAATCTTGGAGCGCTAAACAGTTCATAACTGTTCCGAGCATTCCCATATAGTCTGCGCGAGCGCGATCCATACCGACTTGTTGTAGTTCTGCGCCACGGAAGTAATTTCCACCACCGACGACAACTGCGAGTTGTACTCCACCTTTAACAACATCTTTAATCTGCTTTGCCACATCGCGCATTACATTGATATCTACGCCAATGCCTTTTTCTCCGCCGAAAACTTCGCCAGAAAGTTTAAGGAGCACCCGCCGATACGTTCCTCTTGTACCGGGCATGGGTGCTCCTTTTCTACTTAGAGTTCTTAGTTTACTGACCTACGCGGAAACGGTGGAATGCTTTGACGGCGGTTCCTGCTTCATCGAGGATTTGTTTGACCGACTTCTTCGCATCCTTCGCGAATGCCTGCTCCAACAAGGAAACTTCCTTGACGAAACCGGTGACGCGACCTTCTACGATCTTGGACAGGGAGGCCTCAGGCTTGCCTTCTTCACGGGCGGTCTCTTCTGCGATGCGACGCTCGTTCTCGATCAAATCAGCTGGAACATCATCGCGATGCACGAACTTTGGCGCGAATGCCGCAATGTGCTGAGCAACATCTTTACCAATTTCAGCTGCTGCTGAAGCGAGTGAAACTAGAACGCCAACTTGTGGCGGTAGATCTGGTGAAGTCTTATGTAGGTAAAGTCCGACTGGACCAGTTACTACAGCAACGTTGCGGATTTCGATCTTCTCGCCAAGAGTTGCATTGCCTTCATCAATAACAGATTGAACGGTCTTGCCATTAGACATAGTAGAAGCCAAGAACGCTTCAACTGTTTCTGTCTTTGAGGCAAGCAAGTGTTCTACGAGTTCATCACCAAGGGCGATAAAGCGCTCACCTTTAGCAACGAAATCTGTCTCGCAGTTAAGTTCAAGCATTACGCCAACTTCACCTGAAACCTTGGCAACAACCAAACCGTTCGAGGTCAGACGACCTTCTCGCTTTGTTACTCCCTTAAGTCCCTTTACGCG
>CANHRF010000062.1 GCA_947463335.1 Actinomycetota bacterium | reverse complement strand
GCCTTGGTTACGGTGGAGCGTACGATGACAATGTTGTTGGTGAGCCAAAGCTCAGCAACGGCAACATGGTTCTAACTGTTAAGTACAGCAAGCCACTTCCAGACTGGGAGCTTCTAGCCCCTGGACCATCACCAGTTCACGCACTATCACTTATGGCAGATGGCAAGAAGGGCCTACAGAGCGCTTCAGTAAATGCTGCTGCAAAGGCTAAGTTCCTCAAGGATTTCACATCCAAGAACTCAGCGAATCTCAAGAAGATCGGTGCAGTTTGGACAACCGGATATAACGTAAACAAGGTTGACAAAGACACCAACCCACTGCTTCTAATCAGCAACGGTGGTTTCATTATCTCCAAGTACACATTTGGAAATTCAATGACCTTGGTTCGCAACCCTAAGTACTCATCAGGTCCAGCGATGGCTACAAAGAACCCAATCAAGACAGTTGTTATCAAGGTAATCAACGACAACACTGCACAGACTCAAGCGCTGCGCAATGGTGATATCGATATCTTGTACAACACAAACCCAACGGGTGCTGACAAGATCACTTTGGCAGGAATGACAAATGTGAAGACATCGATCAACGTCGGTGGCAGCTACTCAATCTTCCACCTTCGTACAGATACTGCATACGGATTTGATGATCAATACACAGGTCCATTCGCAGGTAACTCACAACGCGCAAAGGATCTCCGCAAGGCGTACCTTCTAGCTACACCTCGTGAGCAGATGGTTTCAACACTCATCGCACCTGTTAAGTCCGATGCAACTTCTATGAACACACAATTCGTGTTCCAAGGAACACCGGCATACAACACAATCACCAAGAGCTCCGGAGTTGATATCTACACAAAGGGAACACAGGCTGAGCGCACAGCTCAGGCTTTGAAGCTAGTGCAGAAGTACTACCCAGCTGCAACAGCTACAAATCCAGTGGTACCTATTAAGTACCTAACTTCAGATACCGTACTTCGTAACGCTCTTGCAGCGTTGACAAAGGCGGAGACTGCTAAGGCTGGTTTCGCTACTGAAATCGTCTTGTTCCCAAGCATCTTCGCAAACGACATCAACTACAGCTCTAAGTACGACGTAGTTGTACACGGCTTCAGCATCAGCTCACTGTCACAGTCTGCATCTACAGATACATACAAGACAGATGGCGTAAACAACGCTTGGGGTTGGAGCGATTCAGCTCTTGATGCAATTCTCAAGAGCCTAGAAAGTGACATCCTGACTCCAAAGGAGATCACTGCTAAGCGATTGGCTGCTGACAAGATCATCGTTGCAAATGCATGGGGTCTACCACTCTATGCAGGACCAATCATCACTGCTTACAACAAGGACTTGAAGAACATCAAGCCTGCTCCAGTCGGAAATAACATCACTTGGAACTACTTCCAGTGGTCGTACTAACCGATTAAAAAATAAGTAAAAAATAAAGAACTGGGATGTCTGAAAAGACATCCCAGTTCTTTTTTACAGTGCTAGGCTCAAACCACTTCTTTTATGTTTTACAATTGCTACTTATTTTCGACAAACTAAAGTTAGGATGACCTATGTTTCAGTATGTATTGAGACGTCTTGGCATGATGTTTGTCATTGTTTTTGGATCGAGTTTCCTCGCCTATAACCTTCAGGCATACTCCTCGGACCCTCTTGATGGTTTTGGAGAAAGCACCGCCGAAAACAAGGAATATCTGATCCTTCAGTTGACTCGAGAGCTACAACTCGATGTACCGCCACCAATTAGATACTTCTCTTGGCTGAGAGGAATCATTAAAGGCTTATGGGGAGATTTTGAGATGGGATTGTCCCGGGAAGGTATTCCGGTTATCGATCTCCTCGCTCAAGCAATCCCAGTAACAATCAAGCTAGTAATCACGGCTACATTTCTTGCCATAGTTCTAGGAATCTCTGTCGGAATGATTACAGCGATTCGCCAATACAGCCGCTTTGATTATTCAATGACATTTGTTTCGTTTCTACTCTTCTCTCTTCCTATTTTCTGGGTCGCCGTACTTCTCAAAGAGTTTATGGCTATCCAGTTCAATGACTTCTTAGCCAATCCCACGATTCCGCCGCTTGCCATATTCTTATTTGCGTCAACCTTCGGCTTCATCGCGGCTGGCTTTGTTGGTGGCGCTAGATCACAATTCTTCTCTGTTTTCGCAGGTGCTGCGATCTTTGCCGCCGCGTTACTCTCATTCGCTAGCGCTACCCAATGGTTTATTGAGCCATCGCTCGGCATCTTCGGTGTTGGTTTTCTTGCGCTTTGCAATGCCGCAATTGTCATTCAATTGATATCTGGGCTAGATAGTAAAAAAGGCCGCATTGCTGGATTTGGCACAGCGTTAGCCATTGCGCTCCTTTACTATCCACTGCAGACTCTCATGTCAGCAGATGCTTCGCTAGTAAATGTCTTTGGGATTTTTGCAATCACTGTCTCAGTCGGCAGCGCTATCGGCTATTTCGTAAGCAACATCGATCGACGCGTTTATACGCGAATAGGACTTTTCACCGCATTGTTATCTACGGCACCAATTATCGTGGATCGCTTTATGAGCGAATTTGCAGCGTATATGACATCAGATGCTGTTAGTGGAAGACCTGTGCCAACGCTTGGGCAAGCGAACGATCTTTTGACGCAGGAGCAGCTAGATAACTTCTGGATCTCTGGACTGGATACTGCAGTACACCTTGTTCTCCCTACTATCGCTTTGACGCTCATTTCATTTGCTGGATATGTGCGCTTCTCACGCGGCAGTTTGCTAGAAGTCTTAAATATGGATTACATCCGCACTGCGCGTGCTAAGGGCTTAACTGAGCGCACGGTAATCGTTCGCCACGGCATGCGTAACGCAATGCTCCCATTAACAACGATTCTCGTTAATGACTTCGCCGGCCTGCTGGGCGGCGCGATTATTACCGAAGGAGTCTTTGCCTGGAAAGGCATGGGTCAGTTGTTCAATGACGCGCTGAGAGGCTACGACTTAAATCTCTTTATGGGCGTCTTCATTATCTCCGCAACCTTGACTGTGTTAGCTAACTTTGTCGCCGATCTTTTATATGGCGTCGTTGACCCTAGAATTCGAATCAGGAAGTAGGCGAAGATGGACCAAAACGAGAAATCCACTATTTCAACTTCTGAGAAGAACGAAAATAGCATTGAGAACAAAGAGACTGAAGGCTTAAGTCAGCGACAAATCATTATCAAGCGCTTTATCAAGCATAAAGCCGCGATGTCATCGCTGATCACTCTCATTGCAATTATCGTTATTGTCTACACCTCGCTCGGAATAAACATTGGCTTCGGAAAGTTCAAGGCTTCTATTCCTGGATGGTGGCCATACAAGATTGATCAGATTGATCCTGAAGGTGCTCTAGCCAGCACTTGTAATGGTGGAATCACAGGTTGTCCAACGCTTGATCTAGCTCCCCCATTTCTAGATGGTGATGGAATTCAATTTGGTGCACACCCATTTGGAATGGACATTATTGGTATTGATTACTTCTCGTTGGTGATGCGTGGCGCACAACAATCAATCATGGTTATGTTCATTGTCGGAATATTGGGAATTGTTATCGGCACCATCATCGGAGCAATCGCCGGATACTTTGGTGGAATTACTGATGCAGTCCTAATGAGACTCACCGACATGTTCTTGGTAACTCCAACCATTGTTATTGGCGCTGTGATTGGTTTCAGATTCGGAAATCTCGGCGTTGTTCCACTGGCAGTAATGCTCGGATTGTTCGCCTGGATGGGCCTTGCGCGATTTGTGAGAACAGAGTTCTTAACTCTTCGTGAACGTGAATTCGTTGATGCGGCAAGGGTCGCTGGAGCATCGGATCGACGAATTATCTTCAAGCATATTCTTCCAAATGCAGTTGGAATTATTGTTGTGGTCGGAACTCTTCTGATGTCTGGCGCAATCCTCGCGGAAACTTCTCTAAGTTATCTAGGTTTCGGAGTTCGCCCTCCTGACGTTTCCCTCGGTCTTTTGATTAGCCAGTACCAAGGAAGCTTTGGAATTAGCCCTTGGCTCTTTTGGTGGCCGGGTGCGCTCATCGTTTCAATTGCTCTCTGCGTTAACTTCATCGGCGACGGCTTGCGCGATGCCTTCGATCCAAGACAGCGTCGCCATATATCCGTGAAGGATCGGAAGAAAGCTAAAGAAGCAAGCGAGGCTCGTTCTTAATGCAAACGCTTAATTCTTTCGCGAATCATGTAGGCGGCTTGTCCACTGAGACTGTCGAGGCTGGCACTCATAGATTCCATTCCCGAGTTGTTAGAAGAAGCGGTCGTAGCGTTTCCGCTAATCCAACCAAATTTCTTCTCCGCAACCCATTTTTGCTTTCCGCTCGCCGGGGCTACCCACACTCTGCATTTGCCACCAGTGTGAACAATGGCCAGGCTCCACTTAGTTTCCAGATCCAGTACGTCTCTGTAGGCAATCGACTCGGTTTTAAATGGATTAACGACTTGGATCACGTCAGCGGTCAGGACAAGTTTTGGTTTGATCCAAAAAATGTATACAAGGGCGCTAAGAAAGATACAAACAGCCAAATCTCCAAGGATTTGCAGGTTGTCTTCAACTACCCAGAGACTGTTAATGGCGAAGAGAGTAATCAGTACGTAAGAAGTACCTGCCCAAGCAAAGTTACTGCGGGGTCTAAAGATTTCATCCATCAGTCAAGTATTGCAGGAGAAAGAAAATGAGCACAACTAACCAGCCGGTCCTTCAGGTATCCAAGTTTAATATCGACTTCTGGGTCGAAGGTGTCTGGTATCCAGCTGCGATTGATATGAACTTTGATGTAGAAGCAGGCAAGGTTCTCGCCATTGTCGGTGAATCAGGCTCTGGAAAGACATCAATCGCGATGGGCTTGATGGACCTTTTAGCCTCTAATGCACGCGTCTCCGGAAGCGTGAAAGTGAACGACGTTGAAATGGTTGGGGCGAAGAAGTCACTGCTTCGCAAAACTCGTGGCGCTGATGTTGCTTACATCTTCCAGGAACCAATGACTGCGTTAAATCCGCTCTACACAATTGGTTTTCAGATAGTTGAAACGCTGCGCACGCATTACGACATGGGTCCGCAAGAAGCGAAGACTCGTGCGATCGAATTGATCAAGATGGTGGAAATCCCTGACCCAGAAGCATCATTTAACAAGTACCCGCATCAACTTTCTGGTGGACAGCGCCAACGCGCAATGATCGCTCAATCACTTGCTTGCGATCCTGGTTTGCTTGTCGCAGATGAGCCAACAACTGCTCTCGATGTGACTGTGCAGGCGGAAATTCTCGACTTAATTCGTAATCTCCGCGATAAATTGAATTCTGCGATTCTGTTAATTACCCACGATATGGGAGTAGTTGCGGATCTCGCTGATTACATCTTGGTTATGAAGGATGGCTTAACCGTTGAATACGGAACTTCTGATCAAATCTTCAACCGCCCACAGCATCCGTATACGCAACAACTCCTCGCTGCGGTTCCGAAGTTGGGCTCAGTTGCGGTTCGTGAATTGAAGCCAGAACTCGTTGGCTTGCCGCCTGTCCTTAAGTTGCAGAACGTTTCTATTGAATATCCAAAGAAGGGTCGCGTTCCAGCGTTCCGCGCGGTTAGCGACTTCAGTCTTGAAATATTCCCTGGTGAGATCGTTGGGCTAGTAGGCGAATCAGGCTCTGGAAAGACCACTGTTGGACGCGCCTCAATCGGCTTGCTTCCCGCAGTTGAAGGAAAGATTGAAATCGTTGGACGTGATATTTCGAAACCTACTTCGCAGGAACTCCGCGAGATCCGTAGATTTACTGGAATCGTCTTTCAAGATCCCGGCAGCTCTTTAAATCCTCGTCTTCCCATCGGCGAAAGTATTGGAGAGCCTTTACTTCTCTCTGGTGACGCGAAGGGCGCTGAGTTAGATCGTCGCGTTGAAGATCTGCTAGATAGCGTTGAATTGCCAAGGTCTTATCGAAATCGCTATCCGCACGAGCTTTCTGGTGGACAGCGCCAACGTGTAGGTATTGCTCGCGCTCTTGCGCTGACGCCAAGTTTATTGATTGCCGATGAGCCAACTTCAGCGCTAGATGTTTCAGTGCAGGCTCGATTCCTTGAACTCTTGCAGAGCCTGCAAGATCAATTGAAGTTCGCTTGTCTCTTTATTACTCACGACCTAGCAGTCGTAGACATCCTGTCGCACCGAATTGCAGTTATGCAAAATGGTCGCTTGGTTGAGGTTGGTACAAGAGATCAGATCTTGAAGAGCCCACGTGAGGAATACACCAAACGCTTGATTGGTGCGGTACCGGT
>CANHRF010000061.1 GCA_947463335.1 Actinomycetota bacterium | reverse complement strand
CCAAGACAAAAGTAAACAAGGTAAAGAGGTAAGGAACAAAGCGCATGAATTCTGGGCCGAGAACATCTTTAGCTAGACCATCACGGATGAATCCGTAGACGCTTTCTCCAGCAAACTGCATCTTCGAAGGCACTGTCGCAGCTTTACGTGAGGAGATAATGAAGAAAACTGAAATAATTATTACTGAGAGAAAAACTAAGAGGATTGGTTTTGTAAACCACGGAATACTTTCGAAAATTGGAGGAAGAACGAAGTCCTTAGCGCTAGGCGGGACATAGCCTTCGCCTTCGACTTCAGCGCTGAAACGAACTAACGCAAGCACGCGAACTCCAATGGGTTTCTATTTGCCGGGCTGTTTTGGAGCAACCTTATGGGCAAAGGGCTCAACTTGTGAAACCCAAATTCGCCCCAAATAGCGTGGGGCTGGTCACTCTCTGCCGAAGCGGAGCCATACGAGATAGAGCGCTCCACCCATGCCCACCAGTAGCCCAACCAGGGTCAGATAACTCGTTCCCAGCCATTTATCAGCCGCGTAACCGACCCCGCCCCAAAAGAGCAGGCCAGATAAGAGGTAACCAAAGATTGTCCAAACTGCATTCTCATCACGCCGGTTATGGCTGCTGTTGCTCACTTAGGACCCCCTGTTGTCTTGTGTTGGCAATGGTAGATGAGTTTTGAGTTTGAAGTAACTCGCTACTTCTCCGCCTAGCCAAGCCGCCGTAATAGCGCAGGCGGAGATTCCAAAGCTGAAACGGTCGATTACTTCACGATCTGTGTACTTTCCGAGCGCCCATAAGAAGAGGCCGAGGAAAACCAATTTTGCAAAGTAGGAAGTCATCGCCATCGCCATAGTACTTATCGGATCAAGGTTGCGTGAGAACCTTGAAACCACGATATGAACAACAAAGTAAATCGCGACGATGAATTGAGCAAGTAAAGCGCCATAAAAACCACTCAAACCGCGAAGCGCTGAGAAGAGTGCAATTGATATTGCGCCGGCTAATAGCGTTGGAACGATCGCACCACGTAAGAGTTGTGATTCGTTAGATTTTTCTTTAGACATTCTCTGCGCTCTCTAAGCTTCGGTAAGACTTTGACTTTCCGCGACTGAAGAAGATTGTAAATGCCAACATCGCTCCAGCAAAAATTGCCGACACCCACAAAGGCGCAAAAGCGGAAACGCTAACTGGGAATGCGATCGTTGCCGTCCATAAATACATTATTACCGCTGTTCGAACCTGAGTATTTCCTGCGCGCATAATCCGATGGTGCAGATGTTCTTTATCTGATGAAAATGGAGAGCGACCGGCGCGAATTCTTCGAAAGATGGCCAGGGTTAAATCTGCAAGTGGAATTGCTAGAACTGCAAATGGCAGGAGCAGTGGCAGCAGCGCAGGCCCCAACTTTTCTTCGCTGATGGCATTTGGATCTACTTGACCAGTCAAAGTTATTGCTGAAGCGGCGAGCATTAAACCTAAGAACATTGAGCCGGAATCCCCCATAAAGATTCGGGCGGGATGAGAATTGTGGGGCAAGAAACCTAGGCAAACACCGATTGCGATCGCAGTGATAAGAGATGGCGCACCTGCACGGTTAAAGCCGTAAACCACTGCCAATAAATAAGCAAAGGCGAAGAACGCTGCGCCTGAAATCGCCACAATTCCTGCAGCTAAGCCATCTAAGCCATCTATAAAGTTAACAGCATTAATCGTCACGAGAACTATCAGCACAGTAAGCAATTGGCCAACACTTGGATGCAACATTGTTACGCCGTTAATCGGCAACCAGAGAATTTGGATTCCGTAAAGCAGCAATATCCCTGCGGCCAAAGCCTGTCCGGCTAACTTCGTTATCGCATCTAATTCATATTTATCATCGAGCATTCCTAGTAGAACCAAGAATGTGCCAGCTAAGAAAATTCCCTGGGCATCGCGGCCAAATGATTTACCAACTAACTCGAGATTTCCCACGATTAAGAAGGTCGCGGTCATTGCTAGCCACATCGCCAAACCACCCCATCGCGGCGTTGGTACAACGTGGATATCGCGCTTACGAATTTGAGCAACGGCGCCAAAGTGGAGCGCCCATTTACGGACCAGCGGAGTAATGATGTAGCACAGAGCTGCTGCTAACAGAAGAGTGACTAAGTACTCGCGCATTCGACGACTTACCTATGCTGTGTAAATTGGGAAGCGCGCAGTAAGTGCGTGTACTTCGTTTTTGATTGCAGCCAAGGTATTTGCATCGTCTGTCTTAATTGCGCGTGCAATAAATGAGGCGATCGTCTTCATCTCTGCAACTCCCATACCTTGGGTGGTTGTTGCTGGCGTGCCCACGCGAATACCACTTGTAATTCCTGGCTTCTCTGGATCGTAAGGAATCGAGTTCTTATTCATAACAATTCCGGCTAAACCACAACGCTCATCAGCGACTTTTCCAGTTACCCCTGTAGCGCGAATATCCATCAGCGCTAAGTGAGTCTCTGTGCCGCCTGACACTGCGCGCATACCTTCTGCTTCAAGGGCGGCGGCAAGTGCTTTAGCGTTAACAATTACATCCTTCGCATACTTTTGATAAGCAGGTGTTGCACATTCGGCCAGGGCGATCGCCTTGCCAGCAACTGCTGACATGATTGGTCCACCCTGCATACCCGGGAAGACTGCCTTATCAATTGCTGCAGCGTGTTCTGCTTTAGCCAAGATCATTCCACCGCGTGGTCCGCGCAAAACTTTATGTGTTGTAAATGAGACGACATCTGCATACGGAACCGGAGAAGGAATTGCCTTGCCCGCAACCAGACCGATGAAGTGAGCTGCATCCACCCACATAATCGCACCGACTTCATCGCAGATAGCGCGAACCTTTTCGAAGTCGATCAAAGATGGATAGGCAGTTGCGCCCGAACAGATCATCTTTGGTTTGGTACGGATGGCAATATCGCGCAGCTCGTCGTAATCAATTAACTCATTATCTTGGCGCACGCCGTATGACTCAACGTTAAACCACTTTCCAGAGAAGTTAACTGGAGATCCGTGTGTTAAGTGGCCACCGTGTGGCAGCGACATCGCAAGAACTGTGTCTCCTGGTTTGGTAAATGCTTGGTAAACCGCGACGTTTGCGCTGGCTCCAGAGTGTGGCTGAACATTTGCGTGTTCTGCCCCAAAGAGTGATTTAGCGCGGTCGATCGCAATTACTTCTGCTTTATCTACTTCTTCACAACCGCCGTAGTAACGCTTTCCGGGATAGCCCTCGGCATATTTATTAGACAACGTTGAACCAAGCGCTGCAAGTACGGCGCGTGATGTGAAATTCTCTGATGCGATTAACTGCAAATTACTTTGTTGGCGCTTTAGCTCAGAGAGCAAGACCGCCGCGATATCCGGGTCTTGTTGGGTTAGTAGCGCGAAATCTGGGCCATAAAAAGTCTCTGAACTCATGCGCGTAAGCCTAAGCCTTACTGGTGGGAAATATCAGGTACGAGCGCTGTGATTTCGCTAAGTGAGACTGCGCCCTCGCGCACGATGCGAGCCCTGATCCCTGTGAGATCAATAACGGTACTCGCCCCACCTTGGGGAAGAGCCCCATCCTCAAAAATCGCAGCAACATCAGTATCTTGAAATGAAATCTCCGCCGAATCTTTTATTGCGCTTTCTCCAACCAGCGCTGCGCTAGCAATTGCTACCGGACCCGATTTCTTTAGAACTTCCAAAATAAATTTAGTGTTTGGAACTCGCACACTAATCAAATCGAGAGTATTTCCATCACCCAAATCCCAGTTAAGGCCAGCCTGTGGTCTGAGATTTAAAGAGAGAAGCCCCGGCCAAAATTTTTCCATCAGCGTTCTGCCTTCAGGCGAAATACTCCGCGCGATTCCATCGATCGCGCTCCGATTAGAAATCACAACTTGTGCCGCAACTCCCAGAGCATCACCGCGCAGAACATGCATGGCACGCACCGCATCGTGCATAAAGGCATCGGCCATTAGTGCATAACTATTTTCTAGCGGCGCGACAATGACATAGCCATCCTTAAGTGCAGCAACCGCCGTCGCTACATGTTCAGATAACTCGCCCTGTGAAATATCGTGGCGCGCCATTTACTTCCTCACCGCAGATGTCCAACGTGGACGCCCAGTTAAATCTTGATGCAAGGCAATGTCAATAAATTCGCGCGAAAGCAGCGCATCAATGGCCGCCCCTTGTTCTTCAGTATGTTCGATCGCCAAGACTCCCCCGCGCTTTAACAACCGTGCAGCTGCCTCGATAAAGAGTTGTGGTGCTTCTAAACCTGTTGCTCCGCCAAAGAGCGCGATATGCGGCTCGTGTTCTGCCACATCGCGCGGCAAGGTTTGGTTATTTGGAATATATGGAGGATTGGCAATAACAATGTCGCACTTAACGCCAGGAAGTACTTCTGAAACATCTCCAGCAACAACGCGTACATTTTCGGATATCTTTGAAACGTTCTTCTTTAACCATTCGATCGCTTCCGGGCTCTTCTCCACTGCAATCACTCGCGCACGCGGCGCTTCTGTTGCGATGGCAAGCGCTAACGCACCCGATCCGGCACCGAGATCAATTACCGAAATTTCTCCATCTGTTTTCTTCTCTAAGTTTGCGATGTGGGTAAGCACCGCATCAACCAGCAGCTCGCTTTCGGGGCGCGGTACCAAAACTCCCGGACCGACTTCTATCTCTAGATGGCGAAAATATGCCGTGCCAGTTAGGTACTGCAAAGGTTCGTGCGCTGCACGACGGGAAATCAACTTTGCGAAGGTATCTTCAATAACGCCAAAATCACCAAGTGCTTTTAGAGTTGCTTCAATCTTTACCGCGTTATGAAGATCCATCCGCGAGATTCCGAGAACATAGGCTAAGAGATGTTCAGCATCTACTTCTTGAATATCAGATGCGGCAAGCTTTTCCTTTGCCGAACGCAGCAACGGCTTGATTTCGCTCATTTTTTCTGGCTATATCTTCAAATTAATTCGTAGAAGAGAGTTTCGCTGCTTTATCGGCATCGAGGAGCGCTTGAACTACATCATCTAGTTCGCCATTTAAAACTGAATCTAGATTATTTGATTTGTAATTCACGCGGTGATCACTCAGGCGATTTTCTGGGTAGTTATAGGTACGAATTCGCTCTGATCTATCTACGGTGCGGACCTGGCTCTTACGTTCTGCCATTGCCGCAGCTTCTGCTTTCTCTTGCGCATCAGCCAATAGGCGGGCGCGAAGAATACGCAGCGCAGATTCTTTATTTTGCAGCTGTGACTTTTCATTCTGGCACGAGACAACAATTCCGGTCGGAACGTGGGTCAGCCGAACCGCAGAATCCGTTGTATTAACTGACTGTCCGCCTGGGCCAGATGAGCGATAAACATCTACGCGAACATCATTCATATTTAACTCAACATCTACTTCTTCTGCTTCAGGCAGAACCAATACGCCAGCAGCCGATGTGTGGATGCGTCCTTGGCTCTCAGTTTCCGGTACGCGCTGAACGCGGTGAACTCCGCCTTCAAATTTCAAACGCGCATAAGGAGTTGTTCCGGGTTCTGGCGTTCCCTTTGATTTAATCGCCATTGAAATATCTTTATATCCACCGAGATCAGATTCGGTCATATCAATGATCTCAACTTTCCAATTACGCTTTTCCGCGTAACGTTGATACATACGGACTAAATCTCCGGCAAAGAGCGCGGATTCATCGCCACCAGCACCTGCCTTAACTTCAATAATCACATCGCGATCATCGTTAGGGTCGCGCGGCAATAAGAGCTCTTCCAATTTATCCGCCGCAGTTTCAACGCTTGCCTCCATTGCAGGTATTTCAGATGCAAATGAAGGATCTTCCGCTGCCATCTCTTTAGCCGCTTCTAAATCATCTGCTGCAGATTTCCAGGCGTTAAAGCCAGCGACAACGGGGCCAAGCTGGGCATAGCGACGCCCAAGTTGGCGCGCCTTTCCTTGATCTTCGTGAATAGAAGGATCAGCCATCTGCTTCTCTAATTCTTGGTATTCGCGCACCATTTCGTGGGCGGATGCGAAGCGATCGTTACTCATTTGGCTTCTCCTTTCTGGTTGATCAAGTATTTTTCAAGATAAAAATAAAGAGACCGCGCCGCAACCTTTACGGCTGCGATGCGGTCTCTTTAGAAAGCTACTTAGCTGCTGCTTTACCGAAACGCTCTTCGAACTTAGCGACGCGTCCACCAGTATCTAGGATGCGCTGCTTACCTGTGTAGAACGGGTGGCAGACTGAACAAACTTCAACGTAGATCGATCCGCTGGCAACTGTTGAGCGGGTAAGAAACTTTTCACCGCAACCACAAGTTACTTGGGTCTCTTTATATTCTGGGTGGATCTCTGGCTTCAT
>CANHRF010000060.1 GCA_947463335.1 Actinomycetota bacterium | reverse complement strand
TCATAGAGCAAGGGTACTGCTCTAACCTTACCTATTGTGACGAGTGCATTAGGAGCCGCAGGAGAAGTTGCGATCGCCTCGCTAATTGAACGAGCGCCGCTAGCGAGTTCGCTCGCCCAGAGCTTTGCCGCGCAAGGTTTTCGACTCGCACTTGTTGGCGGACCAGTGCGCGATGCACTTCTTGGCCGCCTCGGAAATGATTTAGATTTCACAACCAATGCGAAACCAGATGAGACAAAGAAGATTTTAAAAACCTGGGCCGACAATATCTGGGAGACCGGAATTGAATACGGAACAGTTGCCGGAAAACGTGGTGACACAACAGTTGAAGTAACAACTTATCGCAGCGAAAGTTACGATCCCGAAAGTCGCAAACCAGAAGTTATTTATGGCGATAACATTTTAGGAGATTTATCTCGTCGCGACTTCACTGTGAATGCAATGGCGCTTGAGTTAACTACCAAAGTTCCAGAATTTATCGATCCATATAATGGCTTAACAGATTTAGCGCAGAAGATTATTCGCACACCAACGACTGCAGAGAATTCATTCTCTGATGATCCGTTAAGAATGATGAGAGCGGCTCGATTTGCCAGCCAATTAGGTTTTGAAATTGCCCCCGATGTTTTACAAGCTATGAAAGATATGGCGGGGAGAATTTCAATTATCTCTGCTGAGCGAATTCGCGATGAATTTACCAAGATGTTAATGTCAACACGTCCACGTGTAGGAGTAACAATCCTGGTGGAAACCGGTCTTGCCGAAATCGTGCTTCCTGAAATTCCAAAGTTGCGACTAGAAATTGATGAGCATCATCACCACAAAGATGTATATGAACATTCAATTACCGTTTTAGAACAAGCGATCGCGCTGGAACACCGCTTAGGCGGACCTAATTTAATTATTCGCCTTGCTGCGTTATTGCACGATATTGGAAAACCAAAGACGCGCAGCCTAATTGCTGGTGGCGGAGTCTCTTTTCATCACCACGAAATTGTCGGTGCCCGCTTAGCGAAATCAAGGTTAAAAGCGTTGCGCTTTGATGGAGAGACAATTGATGATGTTGAAACGCTAGTCGCTCTGCACCTGCGTTTTCATGGATATGGCGATGGCGAATGGACTGATTCTGCTGTTCGCAGATATGTGCGTGATGCTGGAGAGTTATTGACTCACTTACACGTGCTGACTCGCGCTGATTGCACAACGCGGAATCTAAAGAAGGCAGAGCGCTTAGCCAAGGTGTATGACAGCCTCGAAGCGCGGATCGCGAAGTTAATGGAAGAAGAAGAACTTTCGAAGATTCGTCCGGATTTAGATGGCGCCCAAGTAATGGAGTTGTTGCAAATCAAACCGTCAGCAGCGGTGGGTAAAGCTTTAGATTTTCTATTGGAGTTACGTTTAGAGAATGGGCCACTTGGGGAAGAGCGTGCTACCCAAGAGCTACTTGCTTGGTGGCGGAAAGAAAACCCGGCCTCGAAGTAAACGTAGCCCGGCGGTTAGGTAAAGAATTGAAACCGTCAATGGAACCAGGAAAGCGTCACCGGAATTAGGCAACGCTAACGCGGCAATAACTGCACCCGAAACAATCGCACCATTGACCACAACATCGTAAACAGAAAATACTCGCCCGCGATAAATATCATCAATTTTTGATTGCACCAGCGCATCGTTGGTGACTTTTAAACTCTGACCAAATAGCGCGGTTACAAATGCAGCACAAGCTAGCGTTAATGGAGTTCGGGTGAAAACAATAAAGAGCGGACCTAAAGTACTCGCCAACATTGCAAATCTCATCCAACGATGTCTACCAACTTTACTTACTCCGTAAGGTGCAATCACTGCGCCGACTACAAAGCCACAAGCCGCAATACTCAAAGTAAAACTCAACCCTGCCAGCCCTGCTTCATTATCTGCTGGATCATGAAAAGTATTTCGCTCAAGCAATAAGGCGATCAATGTCAGCGCTGTTATTCCGCCGCGATGAATTGCAATCGCGCCTATGCCACGCGCCGCATCAATGTGTTGGCGCAGAAAGTTAATACCTTCGCGCATTTCAATTAAACCTTGTGCAAAACTGGCGTTCTTTATTTCGTGATCCAGAGGACCAATTTCTCGCTTCTTTAAAGTTGCCGCAAAGAGCGCCGCCAAAAGATATCCAAAAGCGCCTACCAAAATTATGTAGCCATCAGCGTGATCAGCTGTTGTTGTGCCATCTAATAAGCGCCGAAGCCCCAATCCAATGCCACCGCCCAGAACTACCCAAACCGATCCGCCTGTCACAGCCAAAGCGTTAGCGGTAATTAAAGATTTACTTTCGATCATTAAAGGAATTCCCGCGGAAAGTCCGGCGAGAATTAAACGGTTAACACCAAATGCGACCAAGACAAATATCGTTAATTCAATCCCGGTCCTACCTTGAAAGATTAAGAGTGAAACAACGGTGAGCGTTAAAGCGCGAGTCAGATTTGCATATGCAATTGCACGCTGGCGAGAAACGCGATCTAAAATAGTTCCAACAAAAGGCCCAACTAGGGAATAAGGAAGCAGAACTACAGCAAAAGCCAAGGCGGCGCTTAAAGCATCAGCTTGGCGCTCTGGCGAGAAAATTACAAAAGAGGCTAGCGCGCTTTGAAAGATCCCATCGGTCATTTGACCAGTCCAGCGAACACGTAATAATCGCGAAAATTTGCGATCCGTTAAGAGTTGCCAAACGTTCATAGTTAAAGGGTAGTCGGGCGAAGTACTCAAAAGGGGTTTATCCTTCTCTTATTATGAAATCTAAGAGAGCGTTCATCGATTATTCACTCGATAAGCGCGCCACCTTATTGGCGTTATTTCGCGGCGTTGTAGATGCCTGCGATGCCGATCCTTATTTGATCCGAGCTGCGAAATACCACGGCGAAAAAACCTCAAGAAAATGTCCGGTCTGTAAGAAAGATTCCTTGGTAGAACTTCGATACACATTCGGTGATCAATTAGGACAATTCTCAGGTCGCATTAAGACTGAAATTGAATTACTTGAAATGGAGAAAGAATTTGGAGAGTTCGCCGTCTATATCGTAGAAGTCTGCCGCGAATGCTCTTGGAACCATTTATGCGCTTCCTATCTATTAGGCGATGGCTCTGAGCGAAAGCCACCCCGCAAGGTGCGCACCTTGGAAGATGAAGATTGGGTTAAAGGGTAACCTTTAGAAATGATCCGCCGCAGGCTTATACGCGCCGCTATTTTCTTAGCCGGCTTTGGCTTTATCGCTGGGTCAACCCTCTTTGCTTTTGCTTGGTTCACCGTCTCAATTCCTGATCCAAATGCATATGTAAATAGCCAATCCACAATTATTCAATATTCAAATGGCGAAGAGATTGGTCGTATCGGTTCGCAGAATCGCCAGATACTTCCGCTAGCAAAAATTCCAATGGATCTACGTAACGCTGTAATGGCCGCCGAAGATCGCAATTTTTACTCAAATAAGGCATTTAGCATTACCGGTATCTCACGCGCGCTATTAAACAATTTAAGGTCAGGAAATCTAACGGGTGAAGGTGGTTCAACAATCACCCAGCAATATGCCAAGACCGCTTTCTTATCGCCTAGCCGAACAATCCAGCGAAAGATAAGAGAGCTTGTAATTTCCTTAAAGCTCGAGAACTCCCTTTCGAAAGATCAAATTTTAGAGAATTATCTAAATACTATTTACTTTGGCCGCGGTTCTTATGGTGTGCAAACCGCTGCCCAGCAATATTTCAATCGCAACGTTGACCAATTGACGCTCTCTCAAACAGCGGTGATTGCAAGTATTTTGCGTTCGCCTGGTTATTACGATCCGGCGCTATCTAAAGAGAATGAAGAGCGTTTAAAGAATAGATTCCAATATGTAATAAATGGAATGTTAGATAAAGAATGGATCACGCCCGAAGATGCGGCGAAGATGAAATACCCTAAAGTCATACCCCGCACTAAATCTGGACAACTGAGTGGACCTAAAGGACATATCGTCGCAGCGGTTCAAAAAGAGATGGGCAAACTCGGCTTTACCGAAGACCAACTTCTAGTCGGTGGACTTGTAATCAAAACGACGCTAGATGCACAAGCGCAGCAATCTGCGGTTGATGCAGTAACAAAGTTGTATCCAAAGAAAGCTCCAGATAATTTACGGATTGGCTTAATTGCAATCCGCCCAGGCACTGGTGAAATAATTGCGATGTACGGCGGCAAAGATTATCTAGAGCGCCAACTAAACGATGCCACCCAGTCAATTGCCTTAGCCGGCTCTACTTTTAAGCCATTTGCGATCATCGCAGCTCTTGAAGCAGGTATCCCACTGACATCAATGTGGAACGGTGATTCACCACAAATCTTTGATGATTTAGGAAAACCATATGAAGTATCTAATTATGGAAATGAAGGTTGGGGACAAGTAGATTTATTAGAAGCTACCAAGCACTCGATAAACACCGTCTTTGTTCCACTTGGACAGATGGCTGGCTTGGAAAAGGTTGTAGATGTCGCGCGTCGAGCAGGCATTCCTGAATCTGTTGCAATGGTGCCTTCACCTTCAGTGGTGCTTGGCGTTGCGAGCCCGCGGGTAATTGATGTGACCAACGCCTATGCAACCTTTGCGGCGCAAGGTGTTTACTCCAAACCTTATTTAATTGGATCAGTGACCGGACCGAATAAAGGCGTGCTTTACGAAGGACAGTCTCAAACCCAAGAAGTCTTTGCGAAAGATGTAATGGCGGATTTAACTTATTCACTTAGAAGCGTAGTAAATGGCGGAACAGGTGCTGCAGCTTTAGCTCTGGGTCGACCAGCCGCAGGAAAGACCGGAACAAGCCAATCAAATGCTTCCGCCTGGTTTAGCGCATACACACCACAACTCGCTGCATCGGTGGCGCTCTTCCGTGACAGCGCGTCTGAATCCTTAAATGGAATTGGTGGCCTGACTTCTGTTACTGGTGGAACTTTCCCAGCGCGAATCTGGACCGCCTTTATGAAGGGTGCGTTAAAGGGTGAACCAATCATGAGTTTCCCAGCACCCGCAAATGTTGGGGGTACAGACCCTGTGGTTATGACTAGTGGCGGCACGCAGACTAGAAAACCAAAGTAAGTGTTGCGTAAGAAAACGGGAGCGATTATTGCTCTTGCACTTCTTGCCTCGCTAATTAGTTTTGTTAAATTCAATAGTTGTGAAAGTTCAGGATGGGCAACACCTGATCAATATGTACTCGCTTGTTATTCAGATATCCCCGCTTTATTCGGCGAAAGAGGCTTATCTAAAGGGGATTGGGCCTATGCAAATGGAGTCGATTCTGTTGAGTATCCAGTAGTTACCGGAACGGTGATGTGGGCGCTCGCTCAGATAACACCTGGCGGCGATAATTCGACGACGAACTACTTCTATATAAATGTATTTTTCTTAGCCCTCTTATTTATTCTCTTATCTTTACTTGTTTACAAGATAAGGCCTGAATTCGCTTACTTATCTATATTGGCTCCGGCTGGGATCGCTTCACTTTATATAAATTGGGATCTGTGGGCGATTATCTCAATGATCGCCGCAATTTATTGGTTTGATCGAAAGAAATTAGATTTAAGTGCGCTCGCCCTTGGGATATCAATCTCTACAAAATTTATGCCGATCTTTTTATTGTTTCCAATCATATTGATATTTTTAAGACGCAATCAGTTGCGCGGATCAATCAGGTACTTAGCGATTACCTGCTTCACTTTTACGGCAATTAATTTGCCGGTTTACCTAACAACGCCCGAAGGTTGGCTCCGTTTTTATCAATTGAATTTATCGCGAGGTTCTGATTGGGGCTCACTCTGGTATGCGTTGACAGCACTTGGCGTGAACTTGCCAAGCCTTAACTACTTATCAATTCTATTTCTGCTGATCGGTTTTGCCGCAATCGCAATCTATATCTTTGCGCTGCGAAACACACCGTCGCTGGCATCTTTAAGTTTTATAGTTTTAGCAACCGTGATGTGTGCCAGTAAGGTTTACTCACCTCAATATGTATTGTGGTTGGTACCGCTTGCGGTGATTGCGCTAATTGATAAACGAGATTTGCATGCTTTCTGGATCTGGCAAGGCGCTGAACTTATTTATCACATTGCAATTTGGCAGCATCTGGCGAGCGTTACTGGTGCAAAGTTTGGCCTTCCGCTTTATGGATATGCGCTGATTACCTTGTTGCGAATTGTCGCCACGGTCTATCTGATCGCGACCTTCGTACGCCGCGGCCTGGCAGGCGGAAACCGGGGCCCGCTTGCCCACAGATCCCTGCGTGAATTTCTCTTTGAAAGCGGCAACGCGTACCCTTAACCCTTCAGCGCCAGGCTCCCTTCGGGGGCGAAAACGTTGAAGCACTAACCCTCCTGTCACGGAAAT
>CANHRF010000059.1 GCA_947463335.1 Actinomycetota bacterium | reverse complement strand
CGAAAGCGCCTCCTGCGCTAGAGTGTGCGCCTGCACGACAAGTTTGTAACCAATGCCCCATAGCTCAGTTGGTAGAGCGCCGAACTGTTAATTCGGATGTCCCTGGATCGAGGCCAGGTGGGGCAGCTTCCGCATCAATTTCTCATAATTAAGGGCTAAGTTTTATATATGAACTTGAAAACTTCCTGGAAGAACCAGATCTGGCCGCTACGAATTTTAAGAGCGTGGCTGGGATTTACTTGGATCTACGCCGGTTGGGATAAGGCGAACGATCCAGGATTTCTAACTTCTGGATCGCCCACATATATCGGTTCACAAATCTCTGCCTTCGCTGCAAATTCACCGATTGATTTTGCGCTCAACAGAGTTGCAGAACACGCAACTCAAGTTGGAATTTTAATTATGGCTAGCGAGTTTGCAATTGGCGCAGCGACTCTGCTTTGGATTGCACCGACTTGGGCTGCTTTCGGAGGATTTCTAACTTCTCTCACCTTATGGCTGGCAAGCACTTGGAACGTTGAACCATATTTCTTGGCTAGTAACTCTGCCTACACAATTCTCTGGCTTACTTACTTCCTCTTTCTATATGGATCGCGCCGAAGAAGTAAGGTAACAGTCGATCGAAGAGCCTTCTTTAAACTTTCTTCGTTAGCTGCGATAACTGTCGCCGGCGTTGCCCTTGGCAGGTTCTTTCCGAAGGAAACGCTCGCAACTTCAAGCGGTGCTACAGATTCAAAAGCGCTACAAATTATTGAAGATACAGCTCTAAAAGTTGGAGATACTTACAACTTCACCTCGAAGGACGGAAATCCAGCGGTTTTATTCCGCACCAAGACCGGCATCTTTGCTTACTCAGCGGTCTGTACGCACGAGGGGTGCACAGTTGCATTTAACTCTGCGAGCAAGAATTTACAGTGCGCCTGCCACGGCGCAGTTTTTGATCCCTTTGATGGGGCAAAGGTTCTCACTGGGCCAACTAGCCAACCGCTGGCTAAGATAAAGGTGGCAACCGAAGGTAATTGGATTGTGGAATCCTAATTCATTTTTCAAGCAGGTCACAGGAAACGCTAAGTAATTAGAGGGATGATCAACTTATGAACACAAACCGCACCCCCATAAAAGTAACTGCAGCATTTATCTTCGGCGCAATAATCGCTGGCTCAGTCGCAACCGCTTCTACCAATTCTGTAGTCAGCAGCGTGACCGTTTGCGCAGATAACCGAACTCAAGTTCTTACCTTGGCTAAAGCGGGTGCGTGTCCAGCTAATAAAACGGCGATGGAAATTGGCAGCAATTCGATAAATGCTAAATCTATAGCCGCACTTGTTACACCTTCGGTTGTCTCAATTTCGGTGAAGACGGCTACCGGTGGTGGAAATGGCTCAGGTTCAATCTATAGAACCAACTCCACAACTAGTTACGTAATCACCAACAATCACGTAATTGAAGATGCGGTTACATCCGGCACAATTCAAGTTGAGTTAGCCGATGGGTCAGAGATTCCCGCCACCATTGTCGGACGCGATCGTGGGTACGACATTGCAGTGCTATTAGTTAGAAAAGGAAACTTGCCGGCCATTGCTCTGGGAGATTCATCTAAAGTCAGTGTAGGTGATGAAGTTCTAGCTATTGGCTCTCCACTCGGCTACGCCAACACGGTTACACAAGGAATTGTTTCAGCGTTAAATCGCCCAGTGGCCGTTGGTTCTAACGATTCGACGTCGTACGTTAATGGGATTCAAACTGATGCAGCGATTAACCCAGGTAACTCGGGCGGCGCGTTAGTTGATACACAAGGTCGAATCATTGGTATCAATTCAGTGATTGCGACTTTCTCTTCAGGTAGTGGCGGCGGGAATATCGGCGTTGGTTTCTCTATTCCAATTAACGAAGCAAAGAGAGTTATCGAAGAGATAATTGCTACCGGAAAATCAACTCGACCATTGATAGGCATAACTTTTGACCCTACAGTCGCTGAGACACAAGCGAAGATTCTTGATTTAAGCCTAGTAGGTGGCGCACAGAAAGCTGGAATGGTTGTTGGTTCAATCATTACCTCAATCGATGGCGTGAAGATCGCCAATCGAGATGCAGCGATTGTTAAAATTCGCTCTTATGCCCCCGGAACTGTGATTACCGTGGTCGCAACTCTGCCAAATGGGACGAGCAAGAGTTATAAAGTGACTCTCGGCTCTGCACCAGCACTTTAATTAGCGGCTAGCCATAACGTGAAAGTGCCAATGTTGCAGGAGAGAAGGTAACCTTTACTTATGGCGCTATTTCGTTTGCAGATCTCTCTACCTGATCGACCAGGCTCTTTAGGGCTATTGGCATCAGCGATTGGCGCTGCCGGTGGCGATATCCGTGGCTTAGTCGTTGTTAAAGCTGAAGATGGTCGCGGATTTGATGATGTAACAGTTGCGGTGCCTGGTTCTGATCCGACTGATTTATTGGAAGTTCTGGGATCAATCGGTGGCGTAGAAGTTATCTCCGTTACTGCGGTTGAATAACTACATCGCGCAGCTGCCCAGCAGATTGCTCAGGCTTTAAATCCATAATAAATGCGCCCATCGCTGATTCACTACCAGCTAAATACTTTAACTTTCCTGGTGCGCGACGCACGCTAGTTATCTGCCAATGCAGGCGCAGTAAATCGCGTCCTTCACGCACGGGGGCTTGATGCCAAGTCGCGATGTACGCCATCTCTATTCCGAAGACGCCATCAAGTCGGCGCATTACCTCCAGTGCAATCTCTGGAAAAGAATCAGATTGAGTAGATGAGAGTCCAGCTAAATCAGCGACTGGCTTAAGTGGCGCAACGTGTATCTCAAATGGATAGCGCGCAGCGTATGGAACAAAAGCTACCCAATCAGCGTTTTTGGCGATGATTCGATCGTTATCTTTTAACTCGCGCGCAACAACATCGTCGAACAAGACTCGCCCGGTATTTTCAAAGTGTAATTGGGCAACTGCCAACATTTTTTGTACACGTGGCGGCAGATACGAATATGCATAAATCTGGCTATGTGGGTGTGAGAGCGTCACGCCAACTTCTTCGCCACGATTTTCAAACGGTGCAATGTGATGTATGTAAGGTTCTTTTGAAAGTTCGCGCACGCGATCTGACCAAGCTTCAAGCAATACCCGAACTCGCTGAGGAGTAAGTTCTGCAAAAGAACAATTATGGTTATCGGTGAAAGAGATAACTTCACATTTTCCGGCGGCGGTGCCGGGATCAGTTTCGGTTCCGACTAAATCTGGAATCGCCCAATCTCCTTGCGGGTCACGCATTGATGGAGAGCGATTATCAAAGACAACTACTTCATAATTTGAATCTGGTATCTCAGTTAAGAGATCACTCTTTGTGGGACAGAGTGGACATAACTCCTTAGGCGGCAGGAAGACGCGACCTTGGCGATGTGCCGCCATAACTACCCATTCATTTACCAGCGGGTCTAGGCGAAGTTCTCCAATTCCTGGCTGTTCTTCAGGCGCGCGTTGATCTTTAGCGTTACGGCTTTGTCCTTGCGTGTCGTAATAACGGATAGTGCGGCCATCAGCCATGGCTAAATCAGTGCGAGTTACACCTGCACCAATTTTCATTACTGGGCTCATAGGAGATAACTCTAAGGGCAACTCAACCCAATTAAGAGCACATTTAAAGCGAGTATCTGCTCAGGAGACTAATTCTTAATCTGGTACTTGCACCCATCGGTTGCAGGCTTCTTAGTTGGCGCTGGAGTTGGCTTTGGAGTAGCAGTTGGTGAAGTTGGGAGAGCTTCTCCGATTGCAAACTCAACTGGCATTTTGCTAACTGCGTGCGTTCCAGTTGCATCAATAAATCCAATATCTCCACGCCAAGTACCTGCAGGAATACCTTTCACGCTTAATTTCCAAGATCCACTGGTGGCGCGCACAACAGTCTGGGTCGGCTTAGGGTTAATTGGAGTTAGCGGATCAACATAGAAACGAACTGTTCCGGTTACGACAGGTCGACCATCGGGTCTAGTCACATCAACTTCCACGCTAAATGGTTTATCCGCAGTCGAGAACTTTGCATTTTTATATGTAAGTGAAGTTGCTTCATTCTTTGGCATTTGATCAGCAACTTCAGGTTCCCAGCGCCCCTTTATTAAATCTAAGAATTTAGATGGAGTGCCACGAAAAACATTTAGATCTAAGCGATTACCCGGAACGCCGTACTTCGGAGCGATGCCACAAGAAGAGTATTGCCAAATAGTCCAAGTAGATGAGCAGTTTGCAGTCGTCCAGGAGTGCACATAACAACCAGCGTTTTTCAATCCAGGTTGGGCTAATGGATCAGCTGGATTTATACGATATTGAGCAAGCCACAATGGGTATTGGCGCAACTCCTCATCACGGACCATCGCTCCTTCGAGGAAGCTTGGATACGAGTAAATAATTGGTGTGCGATCTGTCTTCTCTTTAATGATTTTTAAGAAAGTCTTAGCCCATAGAGTTATCTGCGTCTTTGGTAGGTATCTGGCGCAAGTACTCCCTGATAGTCGAACACAGTTATTCTCGAGATCAAGTGCATAAGGTAGGTCGCGTTCGTTGTAGCCACCCAAACCACCTAAACGCCAGAGCGCTTTCTGTGCTTGAGTTTGAGCGTCAACAATAACTTCCTGATTTGTTTTAACATCTGGCAGGACCGCATAATGATAAAAACCGGTGTAGATCCCGGCTGCCTGTGCAGCAGAACGATCCATTATCAAGTATTTAAGCGCTAAAGCATCTGCCTCATCACGAGTATCAGATGCTTTGATAATCACAAATCTAATGCCGGCGCGGTACATCTTTTCAAAGTTAATAGGCGCATCATTTGGATGCTGCCAGCGGCTGATATCTGCGCCGTGAATTCTTCCACCTGGACCTAATTGGTCGATTAGGGATTGAGAATTTGCATTAGTTACTTCAGGAATAGCTCTAACAGTAATTGACTTAGCCGAAGAGTAGATATTTTTATTGCCTATTTTTACTTTGGCGCGATACTGCACCTTGGCATTAAGAGCTGTAGCAACTTTAGTAATCTGCCAAGTTCCAACGCGCGCTGATTTAGATGAGAATCGAGTATCTTGCCATTTGCCATCTAGATATATCTGAACTGTTACCTTAACTCCAGCTTTAGCAGGTTTAAGAACGCCATATAAAGTGACTATCGGTTCTTCGCCACCAGGAGTCTGCTTAAGAGACATGGTTATCTTGGAAGTAGCGGCGTCAGATCCAATAACTTGTAACGAGAAAAACCCAAGACTCATCACAATCACAAGTGCAATTTTCTTCATTGCTTTTCTTCAATCTTTAGATCAAGATCTAAAACAGTTTTGATTGAAGCGATTAAGGCTTTTTCCAACTTTTCGCGAGTCGGTGAGTACTCGTGACCACCTGAAAACTTCCGGGAATCTGAGAAATCGAGTAGAAGATTCGTGCCATCAAATTCAGCGAGGCGCGCATCAAAGTATGCAATCCAGGCGATTCGATCTTGGCTTTCGAGATGATCTAGGACTTCATTCCAACGATTGCGCAGGTCAGGCAGAGAAAGGGGCGCATCCATGTCGCAAACTTTACTGCTCTATCGATTCCCGGCTCAGTTAGTGGCGCGGTGAGCCGATCCACTTGAAATACTCACCCGTTAATACAACTCTCAGGTTCTGGGCTCTATCGGGTACAACTTGCAGATGCTGTGCGATACGAGCGACGATCTGTTCTACCGATTTTTCGCTCACGAAACGCACTTTGGCTATCTCTGAATTACTCAAACCCTTGGCTATCAGGCGGAAGGTTTCAATTTGAATATCGGTGAAATCGGAGAGAATGCTGCGGAATGCATTCTCGTGAAGTGAGCCGTGGCTATCAATCCAAGACATCTTACTTTTTTCAGCTATCGCCATTAGTGAGTTAGAAATAGCGTGGCTTACTACTGCTAGGTCAGCAACTGACTTTTTGAGAATAACTTGCGATCCCAATGGTATTTGTTTTTCAACCAGACCAAGTAAACGTAGATCAGGACAGGCAGTCAACAAGACAATTCCGAGTGCCGGATTTATTTTTCGGAATTTGTTTACAAGATTAAGTGCTTCTTCGCTAGCGAATTGAAGATCGATCACAACAACTTCAGGAGATAAAAACTTGTAAAGGTTTTGTGCAATATCTTCTGCCTTAGCTTCTGCAACTACATTTATAGCGTGCAAACGAAGTGCTGCACTTAGAGTTGCTAACTCAAAGGCATCATCGCTTGCAACTAATACTGTAGGAGATTTGATCACCCCTAAAGGTAACCTTGATTAGCGCTTAGCGAGTGATGAAACAATAAGTTAAAAAAAGTATAGGGCTACCCCTACTTTAATAATTTCTGCAGCGTAGACGGAATAAAATTAATGATTG
>CANHRF010000058.1 GCA_947463335.1 Actinomycetota bacterium | reverse complement strand
ACCAAGTTCGGGTAACCTCTCCCACGGAGGGCTCGCATAGCGGCCGAGTGCACCGGTCTTGAAAACCGGCAAACGAAAGTTTCGTGGGTTCAAATCCCACGCCCTCCGCCAGTTTTTCTTCACCTGTGGCTGACTTCATAGCCTCACTGCGGGGTTACGCCTAGCCACTTTTGCCTAAGAAGCGCACACTTCTCCTTAGTGAATATCAATCCTGCAAAGGGCCTAAAGGGGTAGAAATGTCCGGAGTATTTTCTCCAAGCCGCGCCAAAATTAAAGAGCGCACGCTTCGCACAGATAAGTGGTGGTTAGAACCTGCAATCACCTTTGGAGTTCTAATGAGCTTCATCGTCTATGCAACGTTTCGCGCTTTCGAAGGCGCGAATTATTACAAGGACCATTTAATCTCTCCTTTCTATTCACCATGTCTTTCACAAGCGTGTGTACCTGAAGCAACGATTTTTGGATGGACGCCAGTAAGTGCAGAAATTTTTAACTTCGCACTTTCACCAGCGCTGATTATTTTGATATTCCCACTTGGATTTAGAATGACTTGTTATTACTACCGCAAGGCTTACTACCGATCATTCTGGTTATCACCACCTGCTTGCGCAGTTGCAGAACCACACAGCAAATACACAGGCGAGACACGGGCTCCACTTATTTTGCAGAACGCACATCGTTGGTTCTTCTATGCAGGTTTGGTCTTTAACGTAATTCTGACTTACGACGCAGTCATCTCATTTAAGAGCGTTGATGATGAGTGGGGCCATATGAGCGTTGGTTCACTTGTGCTTGTTCTAAGCGCAACAATGCTCTGGTTGTATTCATTGTCTTGTCACACTTGTCGCCACACAGTCGGCGGACGTTTGAAGCACTTCTCTAAACACCCAGTACGTTACAAGCTCTGGAGTTGGGTTTCAGCGCTCAATCACAAGCACCAGCAATTTGCTTGGTTCTCACTTGCCGCTGTTGCCTTTGCCGATATTTATGTTCGCCAAGTTGCAACTGGCGCCTGGATCAATTTCTACTTCTTCTAAGGGATGCCAATAAATATGACTACTGAAAAAACAACTCTTGAGCGTCACAAGTATGACGTTCTCGTTATTGGCGCAGGTGGAGCAGGTCTCCGCGCAGCGGTAGAAGCGCGCGAATCAGGCTTACGCGTTGCGATCATTTGTAAGTCTCTATTCGGCAAGGCCCACACCGTTATGGCTGAAGGTGGCGCAGCGGCATCAATGGGAAATGCGAATTCAAATGACAATTGGATGGTTCACTTCCGCGACACTATGCGCGGCGGAAAGTTTTTAAATCACTTCAGAATGGCAGAACTACACGCTAAAGAATCTCCAGATCGCATCTGGGAACTCGAAATGTGGGGTGCGCTCTTTGATCGCACTAAAGAAGGAAAGATTAGCCAACGTAACTTCGGCGGACACGAATATCCTCGCCTAGCTCACGTTGGAGATCGCACCGGACTTGAATTAATTCGCACGATGCAACAGAAGATTGTTGCTCTGCAACAAGCAGATAAGCGCGAACACGGTGATTACGAATCACATATTAAAGTCTTCGCTGAATTAACAATTACTGAAATCTTAAAAGAGAACGGCAAAGTTGCTGGAGCTTATGGCTACTGGCGCGAATCAGGTTCAGAAGTTTTATTTGAAGCACCGGCAGTAATCATTGCAACTGGTGGCGTTGGAAAGACTTTTAAGATTACCTCTAACTCTTGGGAAGGTACCGGCGATGGCCACGCACTTGCCCTTAAGGCTGGCGCTAATTTAGTTGATATGGAGTTCTTGCAATTCCATCCAACTGGAATGGTTTGGCCGCCATCTGTTCGCGGAATTTTGGTAACCGAATCTGTTCGCGGTGAAGGTGGAATTCTCACCAATAACCTCGGTGAACGCTTTATGTTCAAGTACATCCCAGATGTATTTAAAGATAAGTACGCAGATAATGAAGCAGAAGCTGATCGTTGGTATGAAGATCAAGATAACAACCGTCGTCCACCAGAGTTGTTGCCTCGCGATGAAGTTGCGCGCGCAATTAACGCGGAAGTTAAAGCCGGTCGCGGTACCGAGCACGGCGGCGTTTTCCTAGATGTTTCAAAACGAATCTCTGCCGAAATTATCAAGAAGCGCCTGCCATCTATGTGGCATCAGTTCTACGAACTCGCTGGCGTTGACATTACAAAAGAGGCTATGGAAGTTGGTCCAACTTGCCACTATGTAATGGGTGGCGTTGAAGTAGAACCAGATACAGCAGCAGCTGTTGGCGTTCCAGGTTTATTTGCTGCTGGTGAAGTTGCCGGCGGAATGCACGGTTCAAACCGTCTCGGTGGAAATTCGCTCTCAGATCTCTTGGTCTTTGGTCGTCGCGCCGGAGTTGGTGCCGCTGCTTACGTAAAGCAGAACAGCACCGCATCAGTGTCGGAAGCCACTGTTGCTGCAGCAGCCGCGCGTATTGAAGCGCCATTTGCTCGCACAGGTGGAGAGAATTCATATTCACTCCACGCAGAGCTGCAAGAAGTAACTCATAACTTGGTCGGCATTATCCGCACCGGTTCAGAGTTAAAGGAAGCGATTGAAAAGATTGCAGAGATCAGAAAGCGCAGCGCAAACGTCGCAGTATCTGGTGGACGTAAGTTCAACCCTGGTTTCCACTTAGCTTTCGATCTCGACAATATGTTGTTGGTTGCTGAAAGCACTGCAAAATCAGCGATCGGTCGCGAAGAGTCTCGCGGTGGTCACACGCGTGATGACTTCCCAGGTATGGATTCAGGATGGCGCCAGTTCAACCACATCGCATCATTTGATGGCAATCAAGTCAGCGTTCGCAAGCAAGCGCTGCCATTTATGCCGAAAGAGCTATTTGACCTCTTCGAGGTTGATGAACTTAAGAAGTACATGACACCAGAAGAAATTGCGAAAGGCGGTTCCAACTAATGGCGCGCAAATTAAATCTTCGCATTTGGCGAGGAGATGCAAATGACGGTGGACTTAAAGATGTACAAGTAGATGTCAACGAAGGCGAAGTAGTCCTCGATGTAATTCACCGCGTGCAGGCGACCCAGATGGGCGACTTGGCAGTCCGCTGGAATTGCAAGGCAGGAAAATGTGGTTCTTGTTCAATGGAGATCAACGGCAAGCCTCGTCTTGCTTGCATGACACAGGTCGCCTCATTTGAAGAAGGCGAAACAATCACGGTTACTCCACTTCGCGCCTTTCCGGTTATTAAAGACCTCGTAACAGATGTCTCTTTTAACTATAAAAAGGCGATGGAAATCCCAGCTTTTGAGCCACCTAAAGATCTCAAGCCAGGTGAAGCGCGTATGGAACAAGTCGACGTAGAGCGTTCGCAAGAGTTCCGCAAGTGCATTGAGTGTTTCTTATGTCAGGACACTTGCCACGTAATTCGCGACCACGAAGAGAATAAAAAGTCCTTCGCAGGACCACGCTTCTTTATCCGCATCGCTGAATTAGATATGCACCCATTGGATATCTTGAAGAATCGTAAGCGCACTGCACAAGAAGAGCACGGCCTGGGAATGTGTAACATCACCAAATGCTGTACTGAAGTTTGTCCAGAGCACATCAAGATCACTGATAATGCAATCATTCCAATGAAAGAACGCGTCGTTGATATCAAATACGATCCAGCACGTATGTTCGCCGGTCTCTTAAAGAGAGAAAAGCGCAACTAGGCATGAAGTCACTGCTACTGGTCGCCGTAGGCGGCGTAGCAGGAACCTTGGTCCGCTTTGGACTCTCGGTCGTTATTCCTGATGATCGCAACGGAACGCTCGCTGCAAATTTATTGGGAGTCGCTTTAGCCAGCTCACTTCTTGTTTTGATGGAACGTCGCGGAGTAACCGAACTTCGCCATCTCTTACTTCCTGGTTTTTGTGCAGGAATGACAACTTTCTCTGCAGTAACCGTACAAGTTGTTGAACCAGTTTCAGGTGGCTTGATCTTCCTGGCAGAAAATATCTTCTTAAGTTTATTGATTGTTCTGCTTGTTCTACCGCTTAGTCGCAAGTTAATTCCGGTACGTAAATGAACACTTGGTATGTGATTCTAGGCGCGGCGATTGGCGCTCCAGCGAGATTTGCAATCGATCAGTACATTCGAAAATTTACAAATAAACCTTATGGAATCTTCCTGGTAAACGTGCTTGGGTCTTTTGTTATCGGATTAACCTTTACAAAGAATGAGCACGTACACGACCTGATTGCCGTCGGATTTGCTGGTGCTTTCACGACTTGGTCAACCTTTATGCTCGATATCTATCTCGGCTTTGAGTTAAAGCGCTACAAAGAGATCACAATTAACTTGGTAATGTCGCTTGGCTTTGGCCTAGCTGCCGCTTACTTAGGTTTGCAGCTAGCGAGTTAACGCATAAATAACGCGTTTAGGCGCTTAGTTGTAAAGAATAATCCAACAACGATCATCACCACAAAGTACATAACGTGTTGCATCAGCCCCCAAGAGATATTGCCGAGCGTTAGTCCACGTACCAGATCAATGGCGTGCGCCAGCGGGAAGAGCCTGATTACCGTCTGTAGCCACTCAGGAAATACTGACAGCGGGTAGAAAGAGCCAGAGAATAAGAACATTGGAAGTAAGAAAACATTGATAACTTCTAGCTGTTGGAATGACTTCATATATGAGGTAACTGCCATACCGAAAGATGCAAAACCAAAGGCAATTAGAACTGCTGCAGGAATCGCCAAGATGCCCCACATACTTGGGACCAATCCAAGTGGAACAACTACCGCCATAAATCCAACGGCGTACGAGAATCCTCGCAGTAGCGCCCAACTGATTTCACCGAGCGCAACATCCATTGGCCCAAGCGATGTAGCGAGCATCCCGTGATAAACGCGATCGTGATTCATTTTAAAGAAAACATTCATAGTTGAGTCATAAATCGCGCCATTCATAGCGCTCGTTGCTAGAAGCGCCGGTGCAATGAATGCAACGTAGCCAACTGGTTGGCCCGCAACGGTCATATCTCCAACTAGATTTTCAAGTCCGTAACCAAAGGAGAGAAGGAATAGCACGGGCTCAACAAATCCAGAGATAACAATTAGCCAGGTTGATGATTTAAAGGCGATATATGCGCGCTCCATAATCGCCCGTGAGCGACCTGAGTAATACTGTTCGCCAGGTTTACCCATGCGCGCTTCTGCGATTGCAACTGCCGTTGAAATAATCATTATTTGCCTAACCTCCGGGTAAAGATCCGGCGCGAGGCAATTAGCCCAAAGATAAGAATTGAGTTTAAGAAGATAAAGTGAGTAAAGAGCATTGGTGTTGAAATTTCAGATCCGTAAGTTAACCAGCGGCCTAGTTCTGTTGCGTGCCAGAGCGGTGAAATCCAGCCGATCCACTGCAAAAAGATCGGCATATTAGTTAGCGGATAGAAGGTTCCGGAGAATAAGAAGAGCGGCATAACAATAAATCGTTCAACCATCGTAAAGAAAACATTCTCATTTTCAAGAAAGCCCGCCAGCGCTTGCATAAGCGCACCAAAGGCAGCACCGGCCATTACAGCGGTAAAGATCGCCAGCCAAGCTCGTGGAGTTTCAAGTACGCCAAAAGCCAACATCACCAACCAGTAGATAACCGCAGTAAAGATGGTTCGAATCAAACTATTTAAGAAGACGCCCATTGCGATTTGATTACCACTTAAGGGGGTTGCATTCATTGAGTAGAAATTTTTATGCCATTTAAATCCCTCAAGAGTTGGATAGACGCTCTCATCCATCGCTCCTTGTATTGCAGCTGTAGCAAGAAGAGCGGGAGCTAAGAAAGTCAGATACGAAACTCCATCAACACCCATCGCACCAGTATTCTGATCGATATATGAGCCAAGCCCGAGACCGATAGAAACGAGATAGAGAACCGGATTAGCGATCGCAATGGAGATGATTAACCAAACCCATTTGAGCATATTGCGCAGCCGAGCTTCAGTAACAAATAAAGCACCACGTGCAGCGATTTTTGCAGAGTTAACTATTTTAAGTGAACCTTGCCTGGCTTGAAAAGTACTCATTAATCTACAAGCGTTCTTCCGGTTAAGCGCAGAAATACATCTTCAAGTGAACTGCGGCGGACAAGAGAAGTCTTTGGGTGGAAGCCCTTCTTATATACGCGCTCTAATAGTTCTTCACCATCTTCGGTGTACATCAAGATGCGATCTGGAAGCTCTTCAATGCGATCACAGAGCTGGCGTAACTCATCTGCCATATGTGCATTACGTTCTGAGCCAAAACGGACTTCAAGAACTTCTTTAGTTGAATAATCCTTAATCAGTTGTGATGGACTGCCCTCAGCCATAATTGCGCCTTTATCCATCACGACTAGGCGATCACAGAGCTGTTCTGCCTCATCCATAAAGTGAGTTGT
>CANHRF010000057.1 GCA_947463335.1 Actinomycetota bacterium | reverse complement strand
GCAGCTTTCTTGGCAGCAGCTTGTGCGGCAGCGAACTCTTCTTCATACAAATCAGAGTAGCGCTGAACGATTCCGGCAGGTTCTACTGGATCGTGCTCACCAATCATCATCACTGTTGGGACCTTGATCTTGCCAGTGTGTTGATAGAGCGCAGCAGCCTTCGCCATTGCCGCAGCATCACCCTTGATACGTGGTGCACCAGGGTTTAGTGGATTTAGCGTTGACAACATTCCAGCGATAGCGGTGTTACCACTAAGACCTGCGTTGTAAACAGTGCGATCTTCTTCGCTGAGCTGCTTGGAGTAATCAGTCTTCTGATTATCTGTCCAGATGCCACCCATCTTCGCTTCCAAGTCACGTGCACCGAGTAGTGAGTAACCCAATACTCCAGCGATGTTTTCAAGGGTAGCGAGTGCTGGTGCTACTGCTAACGGCCAAGCGGTTGCTTGCGCTGTTGCAGGGCCGGCGATGCCATCAAATGATGTGCTCTGTGCGCTGATTCCGGCCAAACGACCGATCATCAAGAGCGCGCTGCGAGATGGAATTCCAGCAGCCTCAAGCGCTTTACCTGCAGCGCTAGAAGTTGTAGGCCAAGCACCTGATGCAACGCTAGCCTTCAGAGAAGTCAAGATTGCAGAGTACTTTTGTAGATCTCCCAACATCTGCATATCTCCAGCAAATCCTGGAGCGTAACCAGTTAACTTAATTGATGGATCGAACCAAGTCTTCATCAACCAAAGTAGGTCAACGAAGTATTTGGTTTGAGCATTAAATGAATCAACTGGATTTATAACTGCAGCAGATGAAATTAGCTCAGGGCTCTTCTCGGCAAATGCCTGGGTAATTCCGCCACCCATTGAGTAACCCCATGCAACAACTTTCTTAGTTGTTGTGAACTTTGTCTTGAAGATACCGACTAACTCAGCGTTTGTTTTCAACGCTTCATCGAGGTTCCATCCTTGAGTACTGAAACCAGAACCCATAAGAGCAACGCCTTGATCAGTTAAGTACTTAATTAGCGCAGCGTTTCCACCATTGTCACCAGGACCATTTGGAGCCAGCTGAGCAGATGAATCTACTGAGAAGACACCAGGGATAGTGGTGTTTCCACCGAATCCGTGTGACCAGATGGTGACAGTGCCATTGAATGTGGCAGGAACAACCATCTTGTAGGCGGCGCCGTCAGATGTTGTACCTGTACATGTCTGTACTGGAGTCTTGCCATCACAAGTTGGACCTGTAGCCGAAGCGTTAGCAGGTGATGCGACTACCAGCGTTGCAAGCAACGCAGTTGTTGAAACTAGCGCGAATGCGCGTGATTTAAACGATGTAGTTCTCATTAGTTTGGCAATCCCTTCGCAGGCATCTTTGGACGAACATAAGTTGACTTCACAACTGGGCCAGTACCTGAATCTGTGGTGAGTGGCTCGTATGTGAATGTTGCGTTAGGCACAAGATCGCCGGTTCGATTAAATGTTCCGAACCAGTATCCGTTGTAACCAACGCTGCTTGTCTTGGAATAGTTCAGTGGAACTAATCCAGCGCTAGCAAATTTTGAGCCGCTGTTATCAAAGGCTGCAAGCAGACCCTTACGAGTCAAGTTCTTGCCAGCTGCTTGTAGGGCCTGAACAGTAACGAAAGCAGTGTTCATACCGATAAGTGCCCAGCTAGTGAACTTAGCGCCCTTGTTGTATTGGGTGTTGATATCTTTAAAGAGCGCAACGTACTCATCCTTTGGATCAATAACAGATGGCATAAATGACATTGATGTTGCGCCAGTGATGAGAGGAATTGTCGCTGGGTTAACTGACCCGATATCTGCACCGACAGAACCAAGAACCCACTTAGGTGCATATTGCGCACGTGCAGCTGCCAAGACAGTGAACAGTGTTGCTGTTGCTACACCGAATACAACTTGAACTTCACATCCGCCGGCCTTGAACTTAGTGATCCAAGAATCTGGAACGCCAGTTACACCCTGAGATAGTGATGGGTATGCAATCTTTACAGCGAAATCAAGGTCGCCGTAACCCTTGTCGAAACCAACAAGTGCATCGTCACCAAAGTCATCATCCTGGTAGAGCAAGCAGGCTTTCTTTCCTGGGAAAGTGTCCTTTACATACTTACCAATCATCTTCGCTTCCATAATGTAAGAAGGCAAGATCATGTTTGAAGTTGGGTAGGCCTTGCGATTTGCGAATCCGCTGAAGCCAGTGTTTACAAAGAGGCTTGGGACTCCACGACGGCCAAGGTTCACCGCAGATGCAACAGCTTTATTATTTGCTGTTCCAAGGGCGCCTACGACTGCAAGGACTTTATCCTTACCAATTAAATCTTGAGTATTTTGAATTGCCTGCTTTGGCAGGTAACCATCGTTCTTTACAACGAGGTTGATCTTGCGACCATGTACTCCACCATTTGCGTTGACATAATCGAAATATGCCTTCATCGCTCCTGGTAGTTCCTTGTACCCAGCGCTTGCTGAGCCTGTCATTGGCAAGGTAATGCCAAGTTTGATTGAGGATGATGTAACGCCAGTCTCTGATCGCGGCGAAATGGCTTGCGCCGGCATCGCAGAGAGTGTGAGCGCTGTTGCAGTCATCACCGCGGAAGTTACGAGAAACTTCCGACGAGTCGTTCTGATCATATTTTTCCTTCCATCGAGGGGTATTTCGGGGTAGATCTGTACTGCTTAGTACTCGTTATCATACGAGCGCATTGCCTTTACTTGCTATGACGCGACCGAAGCTTCTCGATCGGACCTTTCGGGGCTAAGAAGACCGTCAAGATCAAGAGCGCGCTGACAATAAAGTCAGGCAACACTGTGGCCAGATTCTGAGAGGTGCTCCATCGATCTGAGATCGCTGAGGCGATCAGAGGAATCGCGACCAGTGCTACTGAACCAATCATGACGCCTCCGAGGGTACTTACGCCAGAGAGGACTGCCCCAGTGGCGATAAAGAACGAGAGCGCGAGGGGGAATGAGCTCGGCGAGACGTTATTCATGGTCATAGCGAGCAACGCGCCCGCCAGCCCGGCTATTCCCGCGCTCACGGTGAAGGCCAGGACCTTCGACCGACCGATGGTGATGCCACAGATCTCGGCGGCAACCTCGTTGCTTTTTAACGCCCGCCAGGCGCGGCCATAGCGGGAGCGCAAAATGTTCTGCACCCACCACATTGAAATCAGAGCAGCCAGCGTCGCAATCCATAAGAACCATTTATATTGCGTGAAAGTCTCGCCAAATGAAAGTGGTGGCCAACCCGCATCAAAAGAAATTCCTTGTTCGCCACCTAGGATCGAAAATTGATTTGCGATCGAAGGTAATCCGACTGCAAAGGCGAGCGTAGTTCCCGCAAGGTACGGACCCGACAATCGCGCAGCTGCTGCTCCAAGAATTGCGCCAACGATCGCCGTCGTTAACACCGCGGCGACGAAACAGATCCAAATTGGTGCGCTGAAATAAATTTGTGTAAGTGCTGCGGTGTAAGCGCCAACAGCGAGGAGCGCGCCGTGACCAAGAGAAATCTGTCCCGAATATCCAGTCAATAAAATTACTGAGGCGATCGCAACGACAAAGACTGCAACTGTTGCACCTTGGTAGGCGCGCCACTCGTCAACGATATTGCTCAAGATATAAACAACTAGCCCAATTAAGACGAATCCAACAAAGCGATGTTTATTTGTGATGTGGCGGTTATGCACGGCGACCACCCTTCACTCCGATGATGCCATTTGGTCGCAGTAATAAAACTAGAATCAAAATTAAGAAGGCAGCGAAGAAGACCAGCGATCCCCCGACGTACAGCAAGATGATGGCCAAAATTACTCCGAGAGTTAGCCCTCCGAGAACAGCTCCAACCAGACTTTCGATTCCACCGATTACTGCGGCTACGAAACCAAAAACTAGCAACAAACTAAATTCAAAAGCTTCGGGGGTAACGGAACCTGATCCATTAGCAGTCTGCAAGATTCCGGCCGTTGCACCAGCAGCACCTGAGATTGCCCAGCCAAGTGTGCGAATCGCATCGACTCGAATTCCGGAGAGTCGTGAAATTTCTGGCGCGAACGATGCTGCTCTTAAAGAAAGACCGAGATTTGTACGCTGGAAAATCAGAGTTAGCGCGATCATAAGTACCAGCACTACCCCAAGAATCATTAAGCGCAGCGGCGAAAGCGCAATACTTTCGCCCGAGACGATAAATCCCTTGTCAGAAAGTGGCGGCGCAATTACGCCAATTTTCTCTCCATAGATAAAGTGCAGGACCGCTTTGATAACTCCGAGTATTCCGAGCGTTGCAATAATCGGTAGGAAAATTTCCTGAGTTTTCTCGCCGGAGCGCTTTAGGAGCGGACGTAAGAAGAAGTACTCAATAAATGCGGAAAGAGCGGCACCTGCCACCATTGCAATCGGTAGCGAGAGCCAAAATGAACCAGTGCTCTCCAAAATTGATGCGCCAACATAGGTTGCTGCCAAGGCGACTCCGCCGGCAGCAAAGTTAACAACGCGGGTACTGCGCCAGACCAGAACAATTGAGATTGCCATTAATGAGTAAATAGAGCCTGCGGTAATACCGATTAGCAGCGTATTGAAAAAGTCAAACATAGTTAGAACCCCAAATATGCAGCGCGCACTGCGGGATCATCTCTAAGCGCAGCTGCGCTACCTGTCGCGGCGATAGAACCAAGATTTAAAACGATACCGATATCTGCAATCTTTAAAGCTCCCATGGCATTCTGCTCTACGAGAACCACCGTCAGTCCAAGTGAAGTTGTGAGATCACGAATAGATTGGAAGATTTGCTCAACTACCAGTGGCGCTAGCCCAAGAGAAGGTTCATCAAGCAGAAGCAATTGCGGCTTAGACATCATTGATCGACCAATTGCCAACATCTGACGTTCTCCACCGGACAGTGAATCTGCTCGTTGTGAAAGTCGTTCTCCTAAGCGAGGAAAGAGTTCAACCACATCTCTCTTTGACTGTTCTGACTCTTTTTTATTGCGACGCCAGAGCGCACCTAAATCTAAATTCTCCGAAACAGTTAACTCAGGAATAACCGACTTACCTTCACTGACGTGTGAAATTCCGTGGCGCACAAGTGACTCTGGTTTTGAATGCAAAATATTATGTTCGCCCCAAGTTGCGCTGCCATCAGTTGCCTTATTGAGTCCAGAAAGGGTGCGTAGCAAAGTGGTCTTTCCAGCGCCATTTGCGCCGATTACTGCGGCAAGTTGCCCCTTCTCAATTGAGATAGAGACGCCGTGAAGTGCACGAATTGCCCCGTGATCAACAGTTAAGTTCTTAATTCTTAACATTAAGCCACCCCGGTTCCGAGGTAGGCGGCGATTACTGCAGGATCGCGACGGACTTTTTCTGCCGCGCCACTTGCAATGACTTCTCCAAAATTTAAAACATATAGTCGATCGCAGACGCTCATTACGACATCCATATGGTGCTCAACAATTAAGACCGACATAGTTGCAGTTAAATTGCGAATTAAATTATTCATCCATTCGATATCTTGCGGCCCAAGTCCACCTGCTGGTTCATCTAACATCAAGATCTTTGGCTCTGAAACTAGAGCTCGTGCGATTGAAACTCGCTTGGTATCTGGATATGCCAAGGTATCTGCGCGGCGATTTGCCAAGGTGCCAGCGTAAACACGATCCAGTGCGCGCATCGCTTTATCGCGCAAGATCTCTTCATCTCGCTTATTTGTTCCAAGCGCTGCGGAAATCAAACCGGTCTTCGCTGACTTTTGCGCTCCGACCATGACATTTTCCAAAACAGTTAACTCAGGAAAGAGGCCAACGCCTTGCAGTGTCCGCGAGATACCCAAGTCAATCAACTCATCTGTGCGCGGCCAGTCACGTTCTTTGCCTTCAAATTCAAATTTGCCAGAATCTGGCTTAACCAATCCGCACATTGCATTAAATAAAGTTGTCTTACCTGCACCGTTGGGTCCGATGACTCCGACTACTTCGTTAGGGCGAAGTTCAAGGTGCACATCGTGAAGGGCTTTAAGTCCTCCAAAAGAAATGCTTACACCTTTTGCGTGCAACAGTGCGGCGCTCATAGTTCGTAGATTCTAGGCACTCGCGGGCCGATTCGGGTAACTATCTCGTAATTAATCGACCCAGCGGCGTTTGCCCAATCATCTGCGGTGTATTCCTCACCCTTACCTGGGCCAAAAACACTCACCCAATCCCCAGATTCGGCAGTTGATGCAGCGCCTAGGTCGACGACAAATTGATCCATAGAAACTCGGCCGATTATCGGTGCGCGCCGTCCATTAATGAAAACACCAGCACTTCTTGCGCTACGTGGGATTCCATCGCCATAACCCATTGCAACCAGCCCTAATTTCGTATCTACTTTTGTAACTTCCGTTGCACCGTAACCAACCGGCGATCCAGCTGGGACAGCCTTTACTAGATGTAACTTCGCGCGCAGAGTCATTGCGGGTTTTAAATTGAGTTTCTTAGAGCCGCCTAAAGTATTTACATCGGGACTTAAGCCATACATCGCAATTCCGGTGCGAACCATGTCAAAGGCTGAAGCAGGATCCACCAGCGTTGCCGCCGAATTAGATAAATGGCGAATTATCTTTGTATAACCAAAG
>CANHRF010000056.1 GCA_947463335.1 Actinomycetota bacterium | reverse complement strand
TGGCGTGCAAGATGAAGGTTCGCAATTAGTCGCACAAATATTTGCAGAGGTAGCTAAATCTTCTGAAGATTGGCTCGATCTTTGTGCAGGTCCGGGCGGTAAGGCAGCGTTGTTATCTGCTCTTGCAAAAGAGAGTGGAAAGAAATTTACAGCTAATGAGATATCTGCGCCCCGTGCGAAATTAGTTGAGCAAGTTATTGGAGGTGCGCGAGTAATAGTTAGCGATGGTCGTCAGATAGGTACGCTTGGTGAAAAATTTGGCGCAGTGTTGGCCGATGTGCCGTGCACAGGGCTCGGCGCACTTCGCAGACGGCCCGAAGTTCGATGGCGCCGCAGCGTTATGGATTTACGTGAATTGACGCAACTGCAACGAGATCTGGCCGATGCAGCGATAGGCGTTGTTGTTGAAGGAGGTTTCTTCGGTTACGCAACTTGCTCACCGCATCTAGCAGAAACGAGTATTGCTGTGGGAGATATCTTGCGAAAACACCCGGAGATGGAGTTAGTTGATTTATCTCCATATCTTCCGGCAGACCTCCACGGAGCGACTCGCGACAAATCCCTTTCACTCTGGACCCATCGCCACGAAACAGATGCCATGTTCCTTGCGATCTTCCGCAAGAAGTCCACGTCAGAGAATTAGACTTAGCGCGTGTATAACGAATTGCGAATAACACCCAGCATTCTCAACGCGGATCACAGCGCTTTAAATGAGGAGATCGCACGAATTTCTTCAGTTTCAGACCTAATACATCTCGACATTATGGATGATCTCTTCGTTCCAAATTTGACTTGGGATTTTGCGGCAGCAGAGAAAATCATCGCTGATTGCCCAATACCAATCGATGCCCATTTGATGATTGAAGATGTTGATCGAATCGCTCTCGACTATGCAAGCGCTGGCGCAGGTAGCGTGACTATCCATATCGAAGCCGCTAAATTTCCTGCAACAACGCTTCGCGAGATCCGAAAGATTGGCGCACGCGCCGGATTGGCTCTTAAGCCGGGGACCGAGATTGAGAGTTATACAGATCTGTTAAATGAGATTGATATGTTGCTGATAATGACGGTTGAGCCTGGTTTTGGCGGACAGAAATTTATGGAGAATATGATGGAGAAAGTTCGCAAATCTAAAGCGTTAATTGGCGACCGTCCCATCTGGCTACAAGTTGATGGGGGAGTATCACTAGATACGATCGCAATTGCGCGAGAAGCAGGTGCAGATACATTCGTTGCTGGATCAGCGGTCTTTAGCGCTCCCGATCCAGCGGCAATGGTGGAAATGCTCCGTCAGCGTGCAAGTGAACTCTAGTAAAGTAACCCTATGAAAACCTTTGACCAGCTCTGGGAAGAGTTGTCGCAGAAAGTTGCGGTTGGAGATCCGACTTCGGGCACTGTGGCCGAGGTGAATTCTGGTGTGCACGCGATTGGGAAGAAGATTCTGGAAGAAGCTGGTGAAGTTTGGCTTGCTGCCGAACATGAAAGCGATGCAGCTTTGGCTGAAGAGATCAGCCAACTTATCTACCATTTACAAGCGTTGATGTTAGCTCGCGGACTTAAACCTGAAGATATTTATCGTTACCTATAGAAACGAGCAAAAGTGTTAAAGATCGCTGTACCAAATAAAGGCTCACTCGCCGATGCATCTGCTGAAATTCTTAAAGAGGCGGGGTATCGACAGAGAGTTGATTCCCGTGACCTTGTTCTGACCGATGCTAATAACGGAGTTGAGTTTTACTATCTTCGCCCCAGAGATATCGCGCTATATGTCGGAACCGGTGAGTTAGAAGCAGGGATCACCGGACGCGACTTGTTAATTGATTCGGGAGCAGAGGCGAAAGAGATTTTGGCGCTAGATTTTGGCGGATCAACCTTTCGCTTCGCAGGTCCTGCGGATAAGAGTTGGAAGATAGAAGATCTCGCCGGCAAGAGGGTTGCCACTGCATACCCTGGTTTAGTTGAAGATTTTCTCGATAAGCGATCTTTGACCGCGCAGGTTGTGAGATTAGATGGCGCTGTTGAAAGTAGCGTGCGCCTCGGTGTTGCCGACGTTATCGCTGATGTAGTCAGTACTGGAAACACGCTCCGTCAAGCTGGACTTGCTATCTTTGGAGATCCCATTTTGCAGAGCGAGGCGATTCTAATTTCTCGCAAAAGCGCAGAACTTCCAGGCGAGTTGGAGATTCTTCTTCGCAGATTGCAGGGAGTAGTAACTGCGAGACAGTACGTTCTCCTTGATTACGACATTCCTAAAGTTAGCGTCAATCAAGCTTGCGCGATTACACCTGGTTTAGAGTCGCCAACAATTTCACCCTTGCAGAAAGAAGATTGGGTGGCAGTTCGCGCAATGGTTTTACGTAAAGATACCAATCGCTTAATGGATGAGCTATGGGCGCTCGGCGCTAGAGGTATTCTGGTAACAGATATCCACGCTTGCCGTTTATAGCGAGTCTGACTCTTCGACTTCTTCGCGAGTGATGCCCAGTAGGTAAAGCACTGAATCTAAATACGGTGCAGATACTGAACTATCCGCAGCTGCTTTGACAGCGGGTTTGGCGTTGAAAGCGATCCCCATTCCAGCAAGAGCGATCATATCTAGATCATTTGCACCATCACCGATGGCGATAGTTTGTTCGAGCGCGATCTTATGAAGGGATGCAAACTCCTGCAGTGCTTGGGCTTTACCGGCACGGTCAATGATTGGTCCGATCAATTTTCCGGTGAGTTTGCCATCGATTATCTCAAGATTATTTGCACGCATATGCGAGATGCCGAGATCAGTCATGATCGGCGCGATCACTGGTTCAAATCCTCCTGAAACCAGGGCGATATGGTGTCCAAGTTTATGAAGAGTGCGAATCAAAGTACGGGCACCTGGCGTCAGAGTTATCTCGCTCTGCACTTGAGTTAAAACGGTTTCAGGAAGTCCGGCTAGTAGCGCTACCCGAGCGCGTAGGCTTTCGGCGAAATCCAATTCGCCACGCATCGCAGACTCAGTAATAGCGGTTATCTCGGAACCTTTTCCTGCTTTGGCGCCTAAGAGTTCAATTACTTCTTGTTGAATAAGCGTTGAGTCAACATCCATCACGACCAATTTCTTAGCCCAGCGCATCAGACCACCGGGGGAGATTGCGATATCTATGGAGTTTTCATTACCGATAAGCGCTAAATCTATTCGCAATTTACTCTGATCGACCCCGGAAACTGTGAATTCAATAGCTGTTACGGGATAACTCGCCGTTCGGTGGATGCGCTCAATATTTCCACCATTAACCGCGATCGCATTAGCAACTGCTCCAATAGATTTTGGTTTTAGATCGGAGGCTAGGACTACAACGTGAAGGAGCGATTTCTTCACCGCTATATCAGTGGAAGCGCTGGTTTCAAAAGCAGAGGCGATATCGACGCCAAGCGTAGTTGCGCACTCTTCTAGATCAGCTTCAATACTTGCTGCATGAGCCGGCGCACAGGAGATCAAGACAGTTAAAATCACGCGTCCTCGAATGACGACCTGTTCAATATCTAATATGGAGACGGCAAAAGGCGATAGCGTCTGAAATAGCGATTCAGTTATCCCGGGCTTATCTACTCCAGATAGGAGGATTAGGCCGGTAAATTGCTCGTTTTTATCCTTAGTGGTCATCTCGAGGAGAAGATTAGCGTGAATCACAGGAGATAAGACGGGCATTTAAGCGGATTCGCCAATGATTAGCGATATCTTTTTCATCTATGGAAACACAAGGAGAACTAACAATCCTCGCTATGAGCGGGGTAAAGGTAGTTCGCGGGCAACGTACGATTCTGGGGCCGATCGATTTCCAGGTTCGAAGTGGTGAACGTTGGGTAATCCTCGGGCCCAACGGAGCGGGTAAATCTACGCTAATGAATATCTTAGCTACTCGAATTTTTCCGACTGCAGGAACAGTAAAAATCCTGGAGCAGGAAATGGGGAGAGTTGATTTATTTGAGTTGCGAACACGTATTGGAGTTTGCGCGACGATGACATCTGAGGATATTCCAGATGATGAGTTTGTTCGTGATGTTGTATTGACCGCGGCATATGCAGTCTTAGGGCGATGGAACGAAGATTACGATCTTTGGGATGAATCGCGTGCGATCGCTCTACTTACCACCTTTGGGGTTCGTGATCTCGCGGAACGCCGTTATTTCAGTTTGAGTGATGGTGAAAAGAAGAGAGTGCAGATCGCACGAGCTTTGATGGCAGACCCTGAGTTACTTCTCTTAGATGAGCCAACGGCGGGCCTTGATTTAGGTGGACGGGAAGATTTGCTTCGTAGATTCTCTGAATTCTCGACCGATCCATTAGCGCCAGCGAGCATTATCGTCACCCATCACATTGAAGAGATTCCGGTTGGCACTACTCACGCCTTGATTATTAAAGATGGCACGATCGCGGTTTCCGGCCCTGTCGCTGATGTGATCACTACTGAGCATATGAGCGCTGTCTTTGGGATTAATATCGAAGTCAGCGGAGCAAACGGAAGATTCTTTGCGCGAAGTTCATGACTTTTCGTGAGCAGTTACATCCTTCTTGGCGGTTACTACTAGATTCTAAATTAGAACTTCTCGATGAGATAGAAGGGAAAGTATCTAGAGAAGAATTTTTACCGCGCGCTGGCTTAGTTATGCGAGCCCTATCACGGGATTTTACACTTTCTAAAGTCTTGATTCTTGGACAGGATCCATATCCAAACCCAAATCATCCCGTCGGTTTAGCCTTCTCCATTCCTGCTGAACTCTCTAAGTTTCCTCCAACGCTTAAAAATATTTTTAAGGAGTTGAGTTCGGATCTGCAGATCCCTTCACCTATTTCTGGAGATTTAACTCCTTGGGCGGAGCAAGGAGTTGTCCTATTGAACCGCACCCTGACCTGTCGCAGCGGTGAGAGTAATTCGCATGTAAACGCTGGTTGGAGAGAATTTACCGATGCTTGCGTCGAGCAGTTGGCTCGAGCGGGTAGAGTCGGAGTTCTCTGGGGCGCAAATGCACAAGAGTTGAGCAAACACTTTTCGCAAGAGAAATTGATTACCTCAGTACATCCAAGTCCGCTCTCCGCCTACCGCGGCTTCTTCGGTTCAAAGCCATTCTCTCGCACCAATCAAGCGCTTTTAGATTCAGGTATAGATCCAATTAATTGGCGCCTATAAAGAACAACGCCCCACAGTTTCCCGTGGGGCGTTGCTTTCAAACGTTAGATAACTATCCGATCCAACTATTTATTGGTGATGCTAAGAAGTAGATCATAAATAGCCCGGCGACGAGAAGAAGCAATGGATGTACTTCTTTGCGACGGCCCTGGATGTAGCGGATTACCACGTGTGTCACAAATCCTGCGCCGATACCTACGGAGATGTTGTAGGTAAATGGCATCAGGATAATTGTTAGAAACGCTGGAATTCCGATACCCAGATCATCCCAGTTGATGTTCTTAACTTGAGACATCATTAGGAAACCTACGATGATTAACGCAGGTGTTGCCGCCTCGTAAGGAATGACCGCAACTAGCGGTGCTAGGAAGGTAGTGAGCAGGAAGAGGATTCCTGTGACTATTGAAGCCAATCCAGTTCGCGCGCCTTCACCAACGCCAGATGCTGATTCAATGTAGCTAGTATTAGATGAAATACCAGCGGCACCACCAGCAGCAGCAGCGACTGAGTCGACGATCAGGATTCGATTTGCGCCTTCAATGTTTCCGGAAGAATCGGTCAAGCCAGCTTGATTTCCGATCGCTGTCATTGTTCCCATAGTGTCGAAGAAGTCTGCGAGCAATAGGGTAAAGACGAGCAATAGCGCTGCCAACATTCCAGTCTTTGGATTAGTAAATGCACCGAAGATATCTTCGAAGCCTAAGCCTAGAGTGTCAAAGCGCGGCGTATCGGTGAGATTTAGCGACCCATCAGCGCCCTTAGGAAGCGATGGTGTATTAAGTCCCCAGCCACGTGGGTTTGATTCGGTTGGACTGATAAAGCTGTTTCCAACTTTAAATTGAGCCTCAAGAATCAAGGCAAGAACTGTTGAAGTAACAATTCCGATAAGTATTGCGCCCTTAATCTTGCGAACCATAAGACCAATCGTCAGCAAGAGACCAAAGGTGAAGACAACAATCGGCCAACCAACTAATTGACCACCATCGCCGAGTTCCAATGGAACCGCTGATGGCTTTGAGTTTGTGCTTGACCAGACAACGTTAGGGGTACGGCGAACAAAGCCCGCATCAACGAGACCAATTAGAGCGATAAAGAGGCCGATACCTACTGAGATCGCAACCTTTAACGCTGGAGGAATTGCCTTGAAAACAGCAACTCGGAATCCAGTAAGCACCAGAATCAGGATTATGAAACCTTCGAGAACAACAAGACCCATCGCTTGCGCCCATGTTGCATTCTTCGCAATTGATACCGCAACAAAGGTATTTAGCCCAAGGCCAGTTGCTAAAGCGAGTGGAAAGTTTGCAACCGCTCCCATAAGCATTGTGAGTAATCCGGCGATCAGTGCAGTTCCGGCTGCGACGATAATGATGGCGTTAGTTCTATCTCCGCCACCAATGAATGCACCGGTTCCATCGGTTGTTGCGAGGATCAGTGGATTGAGAGCAACGATGTAGGCCATAGTAAAGAAGGTGACGACGCCGCCACGAACTTCTTGAGCAATGGATGAACCACGTTGCGATACTTTGAAATAACTATCGAGCATGACATACCCTTCTAATTTTGTTAACGGGGGTGTTTGCGACCCCGTGTGAAATGACGGCTCACAGACCGAGGGATGTGCTGATTTAAACGGATTCTCAGGCTACTTTGAGGTAAGGCGCG
>CANHRF010000055.1 GCA_947463335.1 Actinomycetota bacterium | reverse complement strand
GTAGAAATTAAAACTGTTCGAGTACGTTAATTTGTATTAACGATCTTAAAAGCTTCCGCGATTCGACCATTTGGCAAACCACCAATTCCAGCGTTGCGATAGCCCCACTCGCGGACCATATTCTCTAACTCTTTATTATGTGCAGTTTGTGATGCATGCGCGTGCAACGCTTTCATCTTTAGATCAAAGGTATCGGTGATATCTACCCAATGATCAGGTTCTGCAAAGCCCATCATCCAAACTTCTTTAACGCGATGCGGCTGTAAGCCTTCGTTATCAAGTAAATCGGTAAAGGCAAATGGATTACGTGCATCTGGATAGACCGCTTGAATTGCTGCTTCTCCTGCTGCTAAGTGATCAGGATGGCTGGCACCTATGCGGTCCCAATTACGTTCTGGCGACTGACAGACCATGCGATCTGGTCTGCTGATTCGAATCCGGCGAACAATATCTTTGCGAAGAGCGATTGTTGGTTCAAGGTGGCCATCAACATAATTTAAGAAGGTAATGTCAGTAACGCCGATAGCCGCACCAGCTTCACGTTGTTCGCGCTGACGGATCGCAGGCATCTCTTCTTTAGTAAAGCCAGACTCTTCGCCGCCTTGGTCACCATTTGTGCAGAAGACATAAGCCACCTCAATGCCAGCCTTAACCCATTGCGCAATGGTTCCGGATGCCCCAAAGTCGGAGTCATCGGGATGGGCATTGATTACTAGTACGCGTTTGATTTCAGAATTCGGTAGCGGCTCCATGACAGTCAAGCCTAATAGACTCCCCGCCATGGTCGATACAGATGCGCTGCTTGCTGGGCTCAATCCGCAGCAGCAGAAAGCTGTAATCCACGAAGGTGCACCTCTCTTAGTCGTCGCTGGTGCAGGATCGGGCAAGACTCGCGTTTTAACGCGGCGCATTTCCTATCTAATGGCGGCGCGGGGAGTGCGTCCGTACGAAATATTGGCGATCACATTTACAAATAAGGCAGCTGGCGAAATGAAAGAGCGAGTGACTGAACTCGTCGGTCCGATTGCAAAGTCAATGTGGGTTTCCACCTTCCACTCTGCTTGTGTGCGAATGTTGCGCCAAGAGATAGAGCGTCTGGGTTACAACAGCGCATTTAGTATTTACGATTCTGCAGATTCGCAGAAGTTGATTTCGCGAGTAATGGAGACGCTTAATCTTGATCCGAAGAGATATCCGCCTCGACAATTTCAAGCGCTAATCTCTAATGCGAAAAATGAGCTTCAAACTCCGTACCAGTATCTTTCAGCGGCACAGAATCAATTTGAAACTATCGTCGCCGATGTTTACACCCTTTACGAGAAGCGCTTGCAGCAAGCCAACGCGCTAGATTTTGATGATCTAATCATGAAGACGGTGCAGGTATTGCAGCAATTTCCAGAAGCCAAGGCCCGCTTTAGATCGCGCTTTCGCCACATCTTGGTCGATGAGTATCAAGATACAAACCACGCGCAATACATGTTGGTTAAAGAGCTAACTGGCACAGAGGGTGATGGTTTCCCGTTGGCCGAACTCTGTGTGGTTGGTGATGCTGACCAATCAATCTACGGTTTCCGTGGTGCAACTATCCGCAATATTCTCCAATTTGAGGTTGATTATCCCAACGCCGCAACAGTCTTACTCGAGCAGAATTACCGATCCACTCAGAATATTCTCAACGCCGCCAACGCGGTGATTACTCAAAATGAATCGCGCAAAGAGAAGAACCTATGGTCAGATGCTGGTTCCGGTTCTCCACTAGTCGGATATGTCGCTGAATCTGAATATGATGAGGCAGAATTTGTTAGAAGTGAGATTCGTTCATTGCAAGATATGGGCCACTCAAATCCAGGCGATACTGCAGTTTTTTATCGTACAAATGCCCAATCCCGTATCTTTGAAGAGATCTTTATGCGCGCTGCGATTCCATATAAAGTCGTCGGGGGCTTGCGCTTTTACGAGCGCAAGGAAGTTAAAGATCTGCTGGCTTATTTGCGAGTGTTGGCCAATCCCAACGATGAAGTCTCTCTTCGTCGAATCATCAACTTTCCTAAGCGCGGCATAGGTGATCGCGCGATAGAAGAAGTAGAAATTTTTGGAGATATGCAAGGCATCTCCTTCTGGCACGCGCTCCTGCGAGTTCCAGAAGCGACAGCTGTACCAAATAAGGCTGCGCAATCAATTATGCAATTTACTTCAATGTTGACCGCACTTGCTGTCTTAGTCGAAGCGAAAACTAAGCCATCGGTGATTATTGAAGCAGTCCTTGAGCAATCTGGGCTGCTGACTGAACTCGAAGCAAGTACTGATCCCCAAGATGAAGTGCGGGTTGAAAACTTAAAGGAACTCGTCTCGGCTTCTATGGAATATGAAGAGCGCCCCTTTGAAGAGCTCGGCGAAGATGAAGAGATTTCACTCTCTGGATTCTTAGAGAAAGTTTCACTCGTTGCAGATGCTGATGAGATACCTGATGGCGAAGATCACGGGGGAGTTGTCACCTTAATGACTTTGCATACCGCGAAGGGCCTTGAGTTCCCGACGGTATTTCTCACTGGAATGGAAGATGGAATCTTTCCGCATGCCCGCACTTTGGATGATCCAAAAGAGATCGAAGAAGAACGGCGCTTGGCATATGTTGGTTTAACTCGTGCGGAGAAGCGTCTCTATATCTCTCGGGCTGAATATCGTTTAACTTTTGGAACGCCAAAATACAATCCCGGCTCTCGTTTCTTAGATGAGATTCCATCGGAGTTAATCGAATGGAAGAACGATTCTCGTTCCAAATCTTCATCCGGAAGTTCTGCAATCCGCAGATCACGAGTTGCCACGACTGCGCCACCTCGTGCAACCGGAAAGAAATCGTCAGCGATGGCTCTCGAAGTTGGACAGCGTGTGTCACATGACACATTCGGACTGGGCACAGTCGTTGCGATCGCGGGAGAAGGCGATAAATCAGAGGCGACGATCAACTTTGGCGAATACGGCGATAAGAGATTGCTCCTTCGCTACGCGCCCGTAGTGGTTCTGTAGCCTGCGCCAAGGCTTAGGATTACCCCTATCCACTAGCGCAGAAGAAGAGCTAGTAATCGACGAAATGGTAGTTATCTGTGGATCTCTTTGAATACCAAGCACGTGACCTCTTTGAAAAGCATGGCGTTCCTGTTCTCGCCGGCGCAGTAGCAACTACCGATGATGAGGCTTTCAAAGCTGCATCTGCAATGGGTGGAAAGGTTGTTGTAAAGGCCCAGGTAAAAGTTGGCGGTCGCGGAAAAGCCGGCGGAGTAAAACTAGCCGTCGATGCCGATGATGCAAAAGCAAAAGCTGGAGCAATTCTCGGAATGGATATTAAAGGCCACACAGTTCATCAAGTGATGATCGCGCAAGCAGCGCCAATTGTTGACGAGTACTACATCTCAATTCTTTTAGATCGCTCAAACCGCACATTCTTAGTAATGGCATCTGTTGCTGGTGGTATGGATATTGAAGAAGTCGCACACACTGCGCCAGAGAAGTTAGCCAAAGTTCCAGTAACTGCAGTAGACGGAATCTCGCCAGCAAAAGCAAAAGAGATTATTGAACAAGCAAAGTTCCCGGCAGATATTTCAGGTCAAGTCGCTGATGTTCTGGTCAAACTTTGGGAGACTTTCCAATCCGAAGATGCAACGCTGGTCGAGGTTAATCCACTTGTAAAGACTGAAGATGGCCGCATCATCGCCCTTGACGGCAAAGTGACACTTGATGAGAACGCTGAATTTCGCCAACCAGGTCACGCAGCTCTTGTAGATCACGCATCTGCAAATGCTTTAGAAGCCGCTGCGAAAGAGAAGGGCTTGAACTACGTAAAGCTTGAGAATGGCCAGGTTGGAATTATCGGCAATGGCGCAGGGCTAGTTATGTCAACGCTAGATGTTGTTGCATACGCCGGTGAAAAATTTGGCGGAATGCGCCCAGCTAACTTCCTTGATATTGGTGGCGGAGCATCAGCACAAGTAATGGCTGATGGACTTTCTATCATCTTGGGAGATCCAGATGTGAAGAGCGTTTTTGTAAATGTCTTCGGTGGAATCACCGCTTGTGATGCCGTTGCAAATGGCATTGTTCAAGCACTTGAATTACTTGGCGCAAAGGCGACAAAGCCGATCGTTGTGCGCTTAGATGGCAATAACGTCCTAGAAGGACGAGCGATTCTCACTGCAGCAAACCATCCTTTGGTTGAGCAAGCAGAAACTATGGATGGGGCAGCATCACGCGCTGCAGAATTGGCGGCTAAGTAATGTCTATCTTTATTAATTCAGCAAGCAAAGTAATTGTCCAAGGAATGACCGGCTCTGAAGGTACTAAGCACACTCGCCGCATGTTGGCATCAGGCACCAAGGTTGTAGGAGGCGTTACACCTGGCAAAGGTGGACAATCCGTTGAAATTGATGGCCACCAACTTCCGGTTTTCAATACAGTTGCTGAGGCGATCGCCGCAACAGGTGCAAATGTTTCTGTTGTCTTCGTTCCGCCAAAATTTGCTAAAGCTGCGGTAATTGATGCAATCGATGCCAAGATGCCGCTAGTCGTTGTTATCACCGAAGGAATTCCGGTTCACGATTCGGCTTACTTCTATGCTTACTCGCTACAAAAGGGAACGACTCAAATCATCGGCCCTAACTGCCCCGGACTAATTAGCCCAGAGCAATCAAATGTGGGAATTATTCCTGCTGATATTACAAAGCGGGGACCAATTGGTTTAGTTTCAAAATCTGGAACTCTTACCTATCAGATGATGTACGAACTTCGCGATATCGGATTCTCGACAGCTGTCGGAATCGGTGGAGATCCAGTAATTGGCACAACACATATCGATTGTTTAAAGGCTTTCCAAGATGACCCAGAGACAACTGCAATAGTTATGATCGGTGAGATCGGCGGAGATGCAGAAGAACGCGCCGCCGCATTTATCGCTGAATATGTCACCAAACCAGTTGTTGGATATGTCGCAGGATTTACCGCACCAGAAGGTAAAACTATGGGCCACGCAGGCGCGATAGTTTCAGGTTCTTCCGGAACCGCACAAGCGAAGAAAGATGCGCTTGAAGCAGCGGGTGTGAAGGTAGGACAAACTCCAAGTGAAACAGCGCGCTTAATGCGCGCCATACTCGGTCGCTGAGCTAGTCAATGTTGCAACGCGTCCTTGCGGTCTCGTTTGCACAAGTTTTTCGCACCGTTGCAATACTGCTTCTGCCGTTGGCTTTTATCGCGCTGATTGCGTGGGCTACGGCAGGTAGCGCAACTGGCAATACCTCAGATCCAATACGTGCAGCGATTTGGTTATGGCTCGGTTCACACCACATTCCATTTTTCTTAAATGGCACAGCAACTGGATATCTCTCTTATCTGCCGATTGGCGCAATGTTGTTACCTTTCTTTGCATTGCGCAGTGGTTTTGGGCGGGCACTTTCGAAGTTACACGGAGATTTTCACAATATCGCAACTGTTCGTTCCATCTTTGCATCTCAATATGCGTTGATCGTTACGCTCCTTGCCTTGGCCAGCAGATCACCTAACGTATCTGCCCAGTGGTATTTGGCACCCGTCTTTTCATTTCTAATTGCTTATTTAGCATCCCTAACTGCAGGTTCGCGTTTAAGAATGTCTCAGGCGGTGAGTTATGCAAGTCGTGTGCTGGCGATCCTTCTGGGGCTCTCATTTATCTTCCTAGCAATCGCGATCTTTATAAATATTTCTACCTTTAAAAATATCTCAATAGTTTTGCAGCCAGGGATTTTTGGAGGGATTTTATTATTTGCCTTAAATCTCTTCTACCTACCAAATTTGGCGGTATCAGTCCTTGCATATTTCACCGGAACAGGATTTGCAGTTGGCGCGGGAACTCTCGTTTCACCGCTTACTCACCGCCTTGGTGAGATTCCGGCACTTCCACTTTTGGCGGTGCTCCCAACTTCATCATCGAAATGGGCGCTACTTGGTGTAGTCGTAGTAATCGCAGTTGGGGCGTTGATGGCCGCTTGGGCGCTGACTTCAACTTCACGGGCGCTAATTCAATCAATAGCTTTGATTACAATTTCAATAGCTGCACTTTCCTATCTCGCTAGCGGTTCGTTGATGACCCAAGCAATGAGCGCAGTTGGTGTTTCTATTTGGAAGTTAACGCTATCTCTCGTCCTGGAAATCGCGATAGGTGTCGCAGCATTAGTTCTGATTCCGCAGATCAAGTTGCGGTCGCGGCGATGAGTAAAGCGCGCCTAGTTCTGCTTGCTTCAGGCAATGGATCAATCGCGCAATCGGTTATCGATGCGGTAAATAATGGCGTTCTGGACGCGCAAATAGTTGGCTTAATTTGTGATCAACCAGAAGCCAATGTAATTGCACGTGCGACTCTTGCCGAGATTGAAAGTTTTCTTATTCCGATGCAGTCAGATCGTCAAAACTGGGACCGAGATCTATTTGCTAAGTTAAATTCACTTAAACCAGATTTGGTAGTCAGCGCTGGATTTATGCGAATTTTATCTAGCGAATGCGTCGCTAACTTTCGAATCGTAAATAGCCATCCTGCGCTTCTGCCACTCTTTCCAGGTGCCCACGCGGTTCGCGATGCGCTAGCGGCAGGTGCGACCCATACCGGAACAACAATTCATTGGGTTGATAGCGGCGTTGATACTGGCGAAATCATCGCCCAAGAAACAGTGGAAATTCAAGCAACCGATACAGAAGAAACGCTGCACGAGCGCATTAAGATAGTCGAACGACGTCTTTATGTTGCAACGCTGCAGCAACTTCTAACTAATCTCGTGAGGTCCTGATGGCAGAACGTAAACCGATTCGCCGCGCACTTGTC
>CANHRF010000054.1 GCA_947463335.1 Actinomycetota bacterium | reverse complement strand
CGTTCCTTCAGAGACAACTGAATACGGTCTAGCAAACGCTTGGGGTTAATCCCAGCTCTTTAGTTAATAACTAAAGAAAGTGTTTAAAGAGGGCGGCTGCTTCGGCAGTCGCCCTCTTTAACTAGAACGGCACTAGAAAAGCACTAGAACGACAATTGCAAAAAGGTGTTCAGTAATTAGGAAATAAGCACTAAGGTTCAGATACACAGGAAGAAAGATTCAATCAGTATCGTTAATTTTCAACTTTGAAAGGATCCCAAGTGAGCCAAGATACGGCCGTTTACGACGCAGCGTCAGAGTTTCAAGATCGCGCCTCGTTGAGCCAAAAAATGCAAGCTCTGCTCCACAAATATCCGTGGCTGAGCTCAACAATGGTGCTAGTTGTAGCATCGATAATTTTTAGCTTTTTCAATGAAAACTTTTTAACACCATCTAACATCTCACTTATCTTGCAGCAAGTAGCGATTGTCGGTGCAGTTGCTGCCGGTCAAACGTTAATTATTTTGACTGCTGGTATCGATCTTTCTTGTGGTGCGATTGCAATTTTTGCATCAATGACGATGGCTAAATTGGTTCAAGGAACTCCTGGCGCAGGTGAACCTATTGGATGGTCAATCTGGTTGGCATTCCCAGCAGGCCTACTTGTCGGAATGCTCGGTGGAGCGATCAACGGCTTCTTAGTAACAAAAGTTAAGCTGCCGCCATTCATCGTTACCTTGGGTACTTTCAACGTATTCCTTGCCCTTACTTTGACGCTAACAAAGGGAACAGTTCCTTCAATTGAGATGGATCCATTCCTATTAACACTAGGTCATTATGTAAATATCGGACCATTCCGAGTCACAACCGGTGTTCTCTTTATGTTCGCTATGTATATGGTCTTGGCCTTCGTCTTGCGTTACACCGCTTGGGGACGCCACGTCTATGCAGTTGGCGATGATATTGATGCAGCACGCCTGGCAGGTATCTCAGTTAACCGCGTTCTAATGAGCGTTTATGTTGTTGCTGGACTTACCTTCGCACTCGCAGCCTGGATCGTTATCGGCCGCGTTACTGTGGCAAGCCCGAACACCGGTGGTGATCTAAACCTTGATGCGATCACTGCGGTGGTTATCGGAGGTACTTCACTATTTGGTGGTCGCGGAACCATCTTCGGAACGCTCATTGGAGCGATTATCGTGGGTGTTTTCCGTAACGGCCTAACACTTGCTGGCGTCGATTTGTACTACCAGCTCTTAGCAATCGGACTTCTTATTATCTTCGCGGTATCCGTTGACCAGTGGATCAGAAAGGCACGCAAATGAGTAAGAAACCAATCCTTCAAGCAGTTGGAATTTCTAAATCTTACGGTCGCGTTATCGCACTTGATGGCGCAGATCTAGAACTATTCCCTGGTGAAGTTCTCGCAGTAGTCGGCGATAACGGAGCGGGTAAATCAACAATGATCAAATGTCTATCAGGTGCTGAAGTTCCTGATGGAGGTCAGATCATTCTTGATGGTCAAGAAGTCTCATTTAAGCGACCACAAGATGGTCGTCACGCCGGAATCGAAACCGTGTACCAGACACTCGCTGTTGCACCGGCTCTCGATATCGCAGCCAATCTTTTCTTAGGCCGTGAAATGCGTAAGAAGGGTCCACTTGGATCAGTCTTTCGTATGATCGATAGCTCCGGAATGCGCAAGGCTGCAAAAGAACATATTTCAGCCCTCGGCATCGGAACAATTCAAAACATTGCACAAGCTGTTGAAACACTCTCTGGTGGTCAACGTCAGGCAGTTGCAGTAGCTCGCGCTGCTGCGTTCGGCCAGCAGGTGATCATTCTTGATGAGCCAACTGCAGCCCTTGGTGTTCGTGAATCACGCCAGGTTCTCAAGCTAATTGAGTCTCTGCGCGAACGCGGTATGCCAGTTATTTTGATCTCGCACAACATGCCTCAGGTCTTTGAAGTTGCAGATCGCATCCAGGTACAACGCCTCGGAAAGCGCGCTGCAGTAGTTACTCCAAAGAGCCACAGCATGAACGATGTTGTTGCGATTATGACTGGCGCAATGACAGTTGATAAGAAAGATCAATCTCTTTCATCAGTTCGATAATCAAAAAGTAAAAGTAGACCAAGACAATGGCCACTCCGATTCGTATTGAATCGGATGTGGTCATTGTTGGTTCTGGGATGGGTGGCGCGACAACCGCCTTCGCCCTAGCCAATAAAGGCGTAAAGACGCTGGTTTTAGAACGTGGCGAACGTATGCCGCGCGAGCCAGAAAACTGGTCTCCCTCAGAAATTTTTATGAAGACTCGTTACAAGCCAAATGAAAAATGGGTTGATGAGAACGAGAAAGAATTTGTTCCTGGCGTTCATTACTTTGTAGGTGGAAATAGCAAGGTATATGGAGCTTCACTGCCACGCTTTAGCCGTTTTGATTTCGGTGTTGTAAAGCACCGTGAGGGCGAATCTCCAGCTTGGCCATTTACATATGATGATTTAGAACCATATTACTTCCAAGCTGAAGAGTTATATCGAGTGCACGGCGATGCGCAGAATATCTACGGTAACGACCGAAAAACTCCATTTCCTTACCCAGCGATGCAGCATGAGCCATATGTAGAAGAACTCGGCGAGCGTTTGCGCAAGGCAGGCGTTCATCCACATTCAAACTCAATGGGTATTGACCTTGGGCCCGGCGGAAAATGTATCCGCTGCAAGACTTGTGATGGTTTTGTCTGCAAGTTAGATGCGAAGAGCGATGCTGAAGTTAATGCGCTAAATCCTGCAATTGCCACCGGTAATGTAACTTTGATGACATCTGTTCAGGTAAACCGAATTGTCTTAAGCACAGATGGGAAATCTGTCAGCCACCTGGAAGCAACTCGCAATGGTGAAGCGCTGGAGATCTTCGGAAAGAACTTTGTAATTTCTGCCGGTTCCGTGAACACTGCAGCGCTCTTGCTGCGATCAGGAGTCGCTAACTCATCTGATCAAGTTGGACGTAATTTTATGATGCATATCAATAGCCATATCGCTGCCGTTGATTTGCGCCGCAAGAACGATGTAACTTTCCAAAAGACGCTCTCTTTCACTGATTGGTACTTAGATGGTGGCAAGGGCTATCCACTTGGCGCTGTTCAGCTAATCGGAAAAGTTCAGGGCATTATGATGAAATCATTTGCTAAGCGCGTTCCGCTTCCGCTGCTTAATTACATTTCAGACCACAGCGTTGAATTCGTGGTTATGAGCGAAGATCTGCCACGTCCAGAAAACCGCGTAACTATTACCAAAAATGGGGCTATCAAGATCGCTCGTCGCGCTGTTGGGATGAAGACGCATATGGAGCTACTGCGCCGCTCCAAGAAGATATTACGGAAAGCTGGATACCAAGGAATCTTTAGACAGCCTTTTGATATTTCAATGAACTCACACCAATGCGGAACAACTGTTGCAGGCCTTGATCCGCGCACCAGCGTGGTTGATGGGTACTGCCGCAGCCACGATCACCATAACCTTTATTTGATCGATGGTGGATTCTTCCCATCATCTGCAGCGATGAATCCAGCGCTGACTATCGCAGCACAAGCTTTACGCGTCGTTGCAGAATCTGATCTGGCAAAGGTTTAGTTAATACCTAAAACCTTAACCAGTTCATCGCTTAAATCTTTCGGATCGACATCAACGCCGGTCCAATACTCAATCGCAATCACCGCTTGATTGACGACCATTCCTAAACCCTGCAGAGTTGTTGCTCCGCGCTTTCCAGCTTCAGTGAGGAAGTAGGTCTGTGGTGGATTTACAATTACATCTGCCGCCAACATTCCGGGGCGGATTGAATCAAAGTTGATATCTTGTTGACCTTCGGTATTTACCATTCCCATTGAAGTCGAGTTGATGACTACATCAGCATCTAAGGGAATTTCATAAGTCGAATTCCATTCCACAAATTCAGCGCTGGCTTTAGTTTTATCGTTTAACAGCGCCGTGAGATCTTCTCCGCGAGCGCGCGAGCGGTTTACAACATAGAACTTTGTTGCGCCAGCTAAAGCTAACTCAACTGCGATGGCACGCGCTGCCCCACCTGCACCGAGCAGAACAATAGTTTTCCCGGCGGCTGGTGTGATCTCTAAAAATGATTTAAGGAATCCTTTACCATCGGTATTCTCGCCGATTAATTTGCCGCCACGATTGACCGCACAATTAACTGCGCCAATTAGAGCAGCCGATTCCCCCAGGCTATCTAGATATTTAATAACTTCGACTTTGTGTGGGATAGAGCAGTTAAAGCCCCGCCAATTCATCGCCTTAGCGCCTGCTACCGCCCCTGCCAGCTGGTCGGGGTTCACTTCACAATTTATGTAGCGATAGTGCAGGTTATTGGCCCTGTAGGAGGCCTCAACCATTGCCACCGTTGGATTGGAGTCAGATCCCTGCGAGAAACTGCCAGTTAATTCGTGGAGGAATGATCCGCCTATATCCATAGTCATGTTCAGACCTTATCGCGCAAGTTATGATCAGCCAATGACCACAGGATTTTTACAACGGATCGCATCTGCACCTATTTCTTGGGGAATCTGCGAAGTACCCGGTTGGGGCGCAATGTTGCCGACTAAACGAGTGCTCTCTGAAATGACCAGCTTAGGTTTACCCGCAACTGAACTCGGCGCTCCAGGTTTCTTCTCTGATGATTCAGCAGAACTTAAAGATCAATTAGCGGAATTTAAAATGTCAATGATCGGTGGCTTCACACCGGTCGTATTGCACGACAAGTCACAAGAGAAAGCCACTCTTGAAATGGCGCTCAAGACCAGTAAAAAATTCCAAGAGATCGGTGCAACGCACTTTGTTTCATCTCCAGTGCAGAGTTGGGATTGGGCTAATCCAGAAGAGTTATCTAAAGATGAAGTTACTCAATTCTTTAAAATGCTTGGAGAAGTAGATCAGATCTGTAAAGATCACGGGCTAGTTCAGGTTGTACATCCACACTTGCAAACTGTTGTGGAAACAAAGCGAGATATTGATCGCGTAGTCGAAAATTCCGATGTGATGTGGTGTTTAGATACTGGGCATATGACGATCGGCGGAGAAGACACCGTTGAGTTTGCCAAGAAATACGCCAGTCGCGTTGGCCACGTGCACTTAAAAGATGTAAATATGAGAGCGGTTCCTGCCGTTCTATCTCGCCAGCAGAGCATTATGGAAGGCGTGCAGCAAGGTCTATTTACTCCGCTCGGCCAGGGAGATGTTCCGATTCTGGAAACTATTTTGGCTCTCGAAAGCGCTGGTTATCAAGGTTGGTATGTGATTGAGCAAGATATTGCGATCACTGGTGCAATGCCGGGCGATGGAGAAGGTCCAATCACAGGTATGAAAGAGTCCGTTGATTACCTTCATAACGTTGTTGCACCAGCTGTAGCTAAGTTAAATTCCAAATAAGAAACCAACAAGGAGTAAAAGTGTCTGATATTCGCGTAGGTGTAATCGGTGTAGGAATCATGGGCGCAGGTCACGCTAGATATATAACTGATTCTGTCGATGGCGCTGTTGTGACCGCTTTCTTTGATCTCGATGCTGCGCGTATGGATGCCCTAGCAGCGGAGTTATCAGCCAAATCAGGTGCCAATATCAATAAGCATTCCTCTGTCGCCGATTTAATAAATGATCCAACCGTTGATGCAGTAATTATCTGCTCACCTGATGGTCTGCACCCAGAACATCTTGAGCTCTGCGTTAAGGCGGGAAAGCCAACGCTCTGCGAGAAGCCACTTGCTCCCCGTTTAGAGGATGCTAAGAAAATTGCTGAGATTGTTAAGGCATCCGGTGTTCCGGTCGCACTCGGATTTATGCGACGTTTCGATCCTGGCTACATCCAATTGAAGAAAGAGATTCAATCTGGAAAATATGGTGAGGTTGTGCAGATCCGCGCAGTAACTCGCAATGTTGCCTCTCCTGGCGCAACAACAGCCGGCATGATTTCAAATTCAGCGGTCCACGAATTCGATATCGCACGTTGGTTGCTTGAAGAAGAGTTCACCACTGTTTCCGTGGCATATGCCAAGAAAACTACTCACGCGGTTCCGGATATTCACGATGTGATCAGCATTATTTCTCACACCGAATCAGGTGTCTTAATGACAGTGGATAACTGTGCTAATAGCACTTATGGATATGACGTTCGCGTAGAAGTTTTAATGCAGAATGGCTCGCTAGAACTTAATAACCTTGGTGATTTAACGATCAGCTTCGGCTTTGAACTTCCTGCTCGCAAAGCCGGTCGCCTTCACGATAACTGGATCGGTCGCTTTACTGATGCTTACATCGGTGAATTGCGTGCTTGGGTCGCCTCAATTAAAGATGGCGTTGCAAATCCAAACTTAGCCACAGTTGACGATGGAATCGCTGCCAGCATCGCCTGTGAAAAAGGTATCGCTTCGCTTTAAAGCGCATCCATAACTGTGATCGTTTCACCAAATACATAATTTGGTCCGATCGCCTGCCACGCTTTGCTGTTCTCATTGACCATATGCGCATCCCAAGATGGGCGATCACTCCAGATCTCCCAGACATTTACTACATCTGGTTTCTGAGTATCGCGATAGATCTCGATAAATTCGCAGCCAGCTTCGGTGCGAATCACCTCAATATGGCTCTTTAACTTGGCTACAAACTCAACAAATTGGCCAGGCTTCACATTTACTTCAACGAATAGAAATACTTTGCTCATGTGCCAAACGCTATCTCTTTTTACCTTTAATAAAAAGAAAAGCCTTCCGGTGTGAAAGGCACCGAAAGGCTCATCTCGTGCGCGCGAAGGGATTCGAACCCCTAACCTTCTGATCCGTAGTCAGATGCTCTATCCGTTGAGCTACGCACGCCTATTTACTTGTATTACAGG
>CANHRF010000053.1 GCA_947463335.1 Actinomycetota bacterium | reverse complement strand
TTATTCCGTATCGAAGATACCGATACAACTCGCGTCACCGACGAATATATCCAAGCCGCTATTGATACTTTGAAGTGGCTGGGACTTAATTGGGATGAAGGCCCAGAAGTCGGTGGAGATAACGGTCCTTACCTGCAATCACAACGCCTGGATATATATGCGCATTGGGCACAGAAGTTTTTAGATCAGAAAGATGCATATCACTGCTATTGCTCACCAGATGAGTTAGAAGCGGTTCGCGAAGCACAACGCGCGGCAAATGTAGCGCCTGGATATAACGGCCATTGTCGTGAGTTAACTGCCGATCAAATTGCAGCCTATAAAGCACAGGGACGCGAAGCCGTTGTGCGCATGCGTATGCCAGATGGCAGCACCACCTTTACCGATGAAATTCGTGGCGATGTCACCTTTGATCATAAATTCGTACCTGACTTTGTCTTAGTGCGCGCAGATGGATCTCCTTTGTACACCTTGGCAGTTGCCGTCGACGATATTTTGATGAAGGTAACGCACGTTCTGCGTGGAGAAGATCTACTTTCATCTACACCTCGTCAGATCCGGGTTTATCAGGCGATGGGCGTTGCGCCAGCAGATTATCCAGTCTTTGCCCACCTGCCCTTTGTTATGGGTCAAGATAATGCCAAACTTTCTAAGCGCAATGGCGAAGTTTCTATCGCCTGGTATCGCGAACAAGGGTATTTACCTGAAGCGATCTGTAATTACTTAGCGCTTCTGGGCTGGTCGCCAGGTGATGATCGCGAGAATGTGACGATGGCTGAGCTCTGCGAGCTCTTTACTGTAGATAAGGTTCACTCATCTCCTGCGCGATTTGATATGAAGAAGCTGGAAGCAATTAATGGCGATAAAATTCGCGCGCTGACCCTAGATGAGTTCTTAAAGTGGTCGCTTCCATTCTTAACAAAAGCGGGGGTTATCACCGGAAGCGATGCTGAGATCGCTCTCGTCAAGCAAGCGCTTCCACTTATTCAAGAGCGCATAGTTAAGCTCGATGAAGTTCCGGCGATGTTAGGTTTTCTCTTTGTAAAGAACTTTGCAGTTGAAGAAGGTTCACTTTCTAAGGTCACCGATAGTGCGTCGAAAGATGTTTTAAAGCGCTCTCTTGCTGAGTTAACTCCGCTAGCAAATTGGAGCCACGAAAGTATTGAAGCCGCCCTTCGCGCATCTCTGATTGAAGAGCTGGGACTAAAGCCACGTATTGCATTTGGCGCAGTGCGCATTGCAACAACGGGAAGCACTATTTCTCCGCCGCTCTTTGAATCTATGGAACTGCTTGGCAAAGAGGCCTGTCTAGCCCGAATTTCAGCGGCGCTAGACCTATAAATCTTCTCTAAAAATTGCGGTATTCTTGCCCCTGTTCTAATGGGGTATGGGGTAATTGGCAGCCCTGCTGATTCTGGTTCAGTAAGTCTAGGTTCGAGTCCTGGTACCCCAGCGCAGTACCCGCTTTACAAGAAGTAAATGCATTAAAAATGTACTAGGGCCCCGTCGTCTAGCGGCCTAGGACTCTGGCTTCTCAAGTCAGCTACGAGGGTTCGAATCCCTTCGGGGCTACCAGCTGTTGCTGCCTAGGCCACCATCGAAGTCGTAAGTACTTCCGGTGGCCCAGGCATTAGCGCCAGAGAAAAGAAATTCTGTAACACCAACAACTTCTTCAGCGCTGGCATATCTTCCAAGTGGAGTCGCCGCTTTCCAAGCTGCAACTCCTTCAGGCCACGCTTGATCAATTCCGGGCTTACCAATTAAACCAAGACGAAGACCCAGAACGCGCATTGGTGCATGTGCGCGAGATGCTGAGCGAGTTAAAACATCTAACGCTGCTTTGCTGGCGCCATAAATTTCGTGACCGGCGCGTGGATTGAGCGCTTCTACTGATGAAATATTCAAGACAACGCTTACTCCAGATTTAGCAGATTCATCAATAATCTCTTTTGGAGCGTCGACATTTATACGCATCATATGCTCAATTTCAGTGCGAGTGGCAAGTGCGGGATCTAAAATCGATTGATCAGCCGCGTTGTTGATAACGAAATCCAATTTTCCGGAACGAGATAGCGCTTCTTGCACTAGCGAATTACCCGATTTAGCGATCGTTAAATCTGTTGCGATCACGTGTAGGTTACTGCGCGAAGGAACAGTGCCGGTATTAACCTGAGCGCAAACTGTTGCGCCTAGATCTAAAAAACGCGCTACATAGGCTTGACCAATAAAGCCTGATGCGCCAGTGATCAAGATGCTCTTACCCGCAAAGTTCATTTCAGAGGTTCCAACGCCTTTACGCGTTGATTTACGCGCTTAATCAAATCTGTTAAATCAACCTTGGTGCTAACGCGATTTTCCACGACTTTCTCACCAGCCACCCAGACATCGGTGACATCTCCGCGCCCTGCCGCAAAGACCAAAAGCGCATTTACATCGTGCACTGGAGTTAAATGCGCTGCGTGTAAATCTAGTGCGATTAGATCTGCTTCTTTACCGATCTCGATACTTCCGACGCGGTCAGCTAAACCAACTGCCTTAGCGGCTTCGATAGTTGCGGCGCGCACAATCGCAGTTAGATCAACATCAGCGGGGGATTGGCGCAGCGCTACAACGTGAGCTGCCATTCGCATCACCGAGAACATATCTAGGTCATTAGATGAAGAGCAAGAATCTGTACCAAGGCCAACTGCGATACCTGCTTTTCGCAGATCGTTAAAGCGCGCAAGCCCTGAACCAAGTTTTAAATTACTACCTGGGCAGTGGCCGACAGATGTTCCTTTGCTAGCCGCAATATCCATATCGGAATCTGATAAGTGAACACCGTGACCGAAAATAGTCGGAACATCTAAAATTCCAGTATCTCTGCAGACCTCGGTTGGGGATTTGGAATACCGAGATTGCACATCAGCATTTTCTGCCTCTGTTTCCGAAACGTGCAAGTGAACGCGCGCCTTTAACTCTTTAGCAATTGCCGCCACCTGAGTTAAGTTCTCAGGTGAATCTGTATATGTTGAATGTGGCATTAAATATATTGGTATGAACGGTCCACCAATTTTGGCAAGCTCTGCTGGCCATTGGTAAGCACGTTCTATACGTTGCTCCCATTGCAGACCATCTAAACCGGGAAAATCAAAGAAGATAGGTCCGGCGATATGGCGGAGCCCAACTCTTACCGCTCCACGATGGGTAGCAACTGGATTTAGATACATATCCATCGTTGTCGTTGTGCCAGACAGTAAAGCTTCGAGCGCTCCGAGTTCGGTACCGAGTTCGCAAGTTGCTTCATCCATAATCGCGCCTTCTGCTGCCCAGACGCGTTCTAAAAATCCCTGCAGGTTTACGCCTTCTGCCCAACCACGCAGCAGCGACATACCTAAATGGGTGTGGCTATTGATAAAGCCAGGAGAGATTAAGCGATCAGTGGCATCATAAATCTCTTTAGTTTCTGGTGAATCTTTACCGATATATGCAATTTTGCCATCTTGGATTCCGATCGAAGCACCTTCAAGAATCTCATCGCCTTGATTTGAAGTCACGGCATAACGCGCGTTCTTAATCAGTAGATCAAGCATTAAGCGAAAGCCTTGATGGTGCCATCAATAATAGTGATTACCTTTTCACTGGCCGCTTTAAGGGCAGCGTTGATATCTTCCATTGTTATGGGCGCGCGACTAATTCCGGCCGCAGGATTTACTACAAGAGCGATTGCGGCATAACGTAGCCCCGCTTCTTTAGCTAGTGATACTTCCGGCACTCCAGTCATTCCGACAACTGTCGCTCCGGAAAGTGCGGCGAGACGAATTTCGGCAGGAGTCTCAAAGCGCGGACCATTAAAGCCAGCGTAAATGCCACCTGTATTTAGCGCGATTCCCGCTTCTTGCGCAACAGTAGCCATTACAGCTTTTACTTCAGCATCGTAGAGATCAGACATGTCGATATGTTGCACACCGCCGGGTTGGACCCCATCAAAGAATGTGTCAGCGCGACCATGGGTGAAATCAACAAAATCATCTAAGAGTTGGAGCGACCCTGCAGGTAACTTTGGATCTATTCCGCCAACAACGTTGACTGCAATTACAAAGTCCACTCCAGCGCTCTTTAGCGCTGTGATATTTGCACGATAGTTAACTCCGTTAGGAGGAACGCTATGGTCGACGCCGTGGCGAGTTAGAAAAGCGATATCTACTCCGTGCCATTTTCCTGAAGTAATAAGCGCTTTGCCGTAAACGGTATCTACTTCCTGCGGAGTCGAACCTTGCAGCGCTGGGAGGTTATAGAAACCAGTGCCCGCAATAATGCCGATCTTCATGCAGTTAACTTACTTATCGAGGCCGGCCATAAGGCGGCCAATATAGTCACGATCTGCACCTTCGGAATCAATAACTGCCACGATTTTTCCAGCAGACATAACTGCGATGCGATCGGAGAGCGAAATAATTTCATCGAGTTCAGCAGATACCAAGAGTACGCCTGCGCCCTTATCGCGCGCTGCAATCAACTGTTTGTGAATAAACTCAATTGAGCCAACATCCACACCGCGAGTCGGTTGCGCTGCAATCAATACCTGCAGATCTTGGCTGAGCTCACGCGCAATAACTACCTTCTGCTTATTTCCACCCGATAGCGAAGATGCAAGTGCAGCAGCTGAAGTTGTACGAATATCGAATTTCTTCACAAGCAGATCAGCGTTCTTGCGGATTTCGCCCATATTTCTAAACCAACCTTTAGCGAAAGGTTCCTGATCAAATTGGTTGAGAATCAAATTATCTGAGATCGAATATGAAGAAACTAAGCCATGCTTTTCGCGATCTTCAGGAATATGAGATACGCCAGCTTCGTGAACAGCGTGAGGGTGCATATCTTTAGTCGCTTCACCGCTGACTAGAACTTCGCCCTTTGCTCGCAAGCGCATTCCGCAGATTGCTTCTACTAGCTCTCTCTGACCATTTCCTTCAACGCCAGCGATACCTAGGATCTCTCCAGATCTGACTTCGAGGTTAACTCCCTTTACCGCCAGCAGATTTCTGTCATCAAATACTTCTAAATCCTTAACGGTTAAAACCGGCTTGCCAGGCTTTGCGACACCTTTTTCTACTTCTAATACAACGCTTCTACCAACCATCATCTGCGCCAAGCCAGCTTCATCACTCACTTTTGGAGTAGTCGTGCCAACAACTTTGCCTTCACGCAATACAACTACACGATCAGCAAGTGCCATAACTTCGCGAAGCTTGTGGGTAATAACAATTACACCAACACCTAAGCTAGCTAAATTCTTAATCACAAGGATTAACTCATCAGTTTCTTGTGGGGTCAGAACCGCTGTTGGTTCATCAAAGATCAGGAGTCGAACATCTTTGCTTAGCGCCTTTAGGATCTCAACTCTCTGCTGCGTACCAACGGGAAGATCTTCAATATTCGCTGTTGGATCAACTTCTAGCCCAAACTTCTCTGACAACTCACGTACCCGTTGCTCAGCTTTCTTAATATTTACAAATAACCCATTCTTTGGCTCATCGCCGAGGATAATATTTTCGGTAACGCTCATAACCGGTACCAATTTAAAGTGCTGATGCACCATTCCGACGCCGCTGGCGATAACCGCAGCGGTATCTCCAGGAGCCATCAGATTGCCATCGATAAAGATCTCTCCCTGATCAGGACGGACTAGACCAAAGACTGATTTCACGAGAGTTGATTTACCTGCGCCGTTTTCGCCCAAGAGCGCAACGATTTCGCCAGCAGCAACTTCAAAGGAGATATCGTTATTGGCGATCACGGTGCCAAAGGTTTTCGTTAAATTCTTTACCTGCAGTAAAGTCGCCACGATTTATGCCTGCTCTCGCTCGTATGGTTGACCAGCGGCAGCGGGACCGCGCACCTTGCCAGCAGAGATTGCCAAAACCACAATCGTTAAGACATAAGGAAGCATATTAATAAATGGCCCAGGAATCGCGACTAAGCCATCGATCATTAACTGGTTAGCCAGTGCTTGCGCAAAACCGAAGAAGATCGCAGCCAGTAGTGCGCCAATTGGATTCCATCTTCCGAAGATCATGATTGCTAAAGCGGTAAAGCCTTTGCCGGCAGAGAATCCGCGATCGAAAGAGCCAACTAGCTCGAGCGCTAGATAAGCGCCAGTTAGGCCACCAAAAGCACCGGCGATAACCACATTTATATATTTAAACTTCTTTACAGAAACACCTGATGTTTCCGCGCTACTTGGGTATTCACCAATAGCTCTTGTGCGCAGCCCCCAAGGCGTGTGATAAATCGCGACGTAGAGAGTGAAGATAAGAATTAAACCTAAATATGTGATCGGGCCGCTTTGAAAGAAGACTCGACCTAAGAACGGAATATCTGAAAGTCCAGGGATAGACCAGCGAGGGAAAATCGCCGGCAATGAATAACCCTGTTTGTAGAAGAATGAAGTCAAACCTGTCGCCAGAATATTCACGATTGTTCCGGCAATGATCTGGTCCATTTTCCAAGAGACGGTTAACACCGCAAGCAATAAGCCAGTAACCGCGCCACTCGCAATAGCAGCGAGAAGTCCCCAGATTAAGTTTTGCGATAACGCCGCTACGAAGAATCCAAAGAATGCAGAAGTTAAAAGCGTTCCTTCAATTCCGATATTTACAACACCGGTCCGCTCGCACATAATTCCGACCATTGCAGCCATAGCTAGTGGCAAACCAAAAGTTACTGATGATGCCGCTACAGCAACAGTCGAAACTGAATTCAGGGAATATGCGAAGGCGATAGCGATTACGACAGCTACGAAGTAGATCGACTTTCTAGAGCCAAGCAGAGTGGTAGCCATATTAATTGCTACCCCAACCGCTTGTAACTTGAGTATTTGAGCTGCTCTTAAGTTTGAAGATGCGACCGATGATCGGCGCAGTAACAAAGAAGAGAACAATTGCGAGGATTAGATCGATAATTTCCGGGCTAACGCCTGCGCTAAATTGCATAGTTGGACCAGCTCCACGCATTCCACCAAAGAGGATGGCTCCAGGAATCACAGCCAGTGGATTGGCTCGGGCGAGCAGTGCAATGGTGATTCCATCAAAGCCAAGGCCTTGGTTGAAAGCAGGTTCAAATTTACCGACCACTCCTAAGGTCTCGACTGCGCCACCAAAGCCAGCAAGCGCTCCACAAGCTACCATTGCAAAGACGGTGTTTCGCTTAACCGCAATTCCTGCATACCAAGC
>CANHRF010000052.1 GCA_947463335.1 Actinomycetota bacterium | reverse complement strand
TACTGGCGAAATTGTTGAAGAACTTAAGGGTCCAAAGATCGACATCCTTCGTTACAAGAACAAGACCGGCTATCGCCGTCGTCAAGGTTTCCGTTCCCAACTTACGCGCGTGAAGATCACCGCGATTACGAAATAAGGCAGGCGAATAATAAATGGCAAGTAAAAAGGGAGTCTCCTCAACTCGTAACGGTCGCGATTCAAATGCGCAGTACCTCGGCATCAAGCGCTTCGGTGGACAAGAAGTAAATGCTGGCGAGATCTTGGTCCGTCAGCGCGGTACACACTTTCACCCAGGCAAGAACGTAGGTCGCGGTAAGGATGACACTCTCTTTGCACTTGCTGCAGGCGCTGTTGAATTCGGTCGCGCTCGCGGACGTCGTGTAGTGAATGTGGTTCCGGTAGCTTAATTTAGGTTTCTCAAAAAGAGCGAGCCGCGTCCGTGGCTCGCTCTTTTTATTTCACGACAAGATAAAAAATTCAACTTATAAATGCGACAAGGAGCGTTAAACAATGACAACATTCGTTGATCGTGTGACGCTCTATGCCACTGCCGGAAAAGGTGGCGATGGCTGCGTCTCAGTTAAACGCGAAAAATTTAAACCACTAGGTGGGCCAGATGGCGGCAATGGCGGACGCGGTGGAGACATCATTCTTATCGTCGATGCCGGTGTTACAACCCTCTTAGATTTTCACCATTCGCCACATCGTAAAGCTACTTCTGGATCTCAGGGTTATGGCGATCGCAAAGATGGAACATCTGGAGAAGATCTAATTCTCTCTGTTCCAAATGGCACCGTTGTCTTTGATTCTCGCGGAAATCAGCTCGCTGATTTAATCGGAACTGGAACAACTTTTCTCGCCGCCCAAGGTGGGCACGGTGGTTTAGGTAATTTAGCTCTATCTTCTTCAAAGCGTCGCGCCCCAGGTTTTGCCCTTCTCGGTGAACCAGGTGAAGAGCGCACTCTTTACTTAGAACTTAAATCTGTCGCCGATATCGCACTCGTTGGATATCCAAGTGCAGGAAAGTCATCACTGATTGCAGCGATATCAGCTGCGCGCCCAAAGATTGCTGACTATCCATTTACAACTCTTGTTCCAAACTTAGGTGTTGTACAAGCTGGTGAAACTCGTTTCACAGTAGCCGACGTGCCAGGTTTGATTCCTGGCGCTTCACAAGGCAAAGGCCTCGGCCTGGAGTTCTTGCGCCACGTCGAACGTTGCGTAGCGCTAGTTCACGTTCTCGACTGTGGAACTCTCGAGACAGATCGCGACCCAGTCAGCGATCTAGAAATCATTGAAGCAGAACTCGCACAATATGGTGGCTTAGAAGATCGCACCCGCATTGTGGCGCTAAATAAAATTGATTTACCAGATGGCAAGGCGATGGCCGATATGGTCGCGCAATCTCTGCGCGATAAGGGCTATGAGGTTTATCCAGTTTCTGCGGCAAGCCGTGAAGGTTTACAAGAACTTCTCTACGCAATGGCGCGCTTGGTGCAAAAGGCGCGCGCTGCTGCAGTAACCGAGGAGCGCACACGTATTATCTTGCGACCAACTGCGGTAGATGATTCTGGATTCACTGTGCAAGCAAATGCTGATGGTTCATTTAGCGTGCGCGGACAGAAAGTCGTTCGCTGGGTCCGTCAGACAAACTTTAAGAACGCTGAAGCGATTGGTTACCTTGCAGATCGTCTGGCCCAGCTCGGAGTTGAGAAAGAGTTATTTAAAAAAGGCGCGGTTGCTGGCAGCGAAGTTCGCATCGGTTCTGGAGATAACGAAGTCGTCTTCGAATGGGAGCCAACGATCGAAGCTGGCGCTGAGCAATTGGCCGGGCATTTGCATCGCCGCGGTGAAGATTCTCGCTTAGATGGCTCCTGGGTTGTAGAAGAAAAGGTTGTCGATCAACTATCTGACGATGAAATTGCGCAACAATGGGAGTACAACGTGGAGGACCCACACACTCCACGCCTAACGGATCCAAAACTCAGCGAGGATAAGTAAATGAGCCGCAGCGCAGTTGCAAGTGCTAAACGCGTTGTCATTAAAATTGGTTCATCTTCGCTAACTGGTTCTGCAGGTTCAGCGCTAGATAGCCAAGCTGTTTCTCAAATTGTTGACGCAGTTGCACAACTACGTGCACGCGGCGCTGAAGTCGTTCTAGTCTCCTCCGGTGCAATTGCTGCTGGCCTTGCGCCACTCGGGCTAAGTGCGCGACCAAAAGATTTGGCTACCCAACAAGCTGCCGCCTCAGTTGGCCAAGGTCTACTCATCGCTAAATACAATGAAAATTTCTCACGCCATAAATTGGTTTCATCCCAAGTGCTCCTGACTACGGAAGATGTTGTCCGTCGTTCTCACTATCAGAACGCACAACAGACTTTAAATAAATTGCTCTCACTCGGCGTTGTGCCAATCATCAACGAGAACGATTCAGTCGGAACTCAAGAGATTCGCTTCGGCGATAACGATCGTTTAGCTGCGCTAGTTTCACTCTTAATCGGCGCGGATTTACTTGTCTTGGTCTCCGATGTCGATGCGCTCTATGACGCACCACCTTCACAAGCAGGGGCAAAGGCGATCGCTTTCGTCGATCACATTACTGATATTGAAAAATTTGACATTGGTGGCGCTGGTTCTGCCGGGGTCGGCAGCGGGGGAATGGTCACAAAGATCGAAGCGGCACGTATTTCAACTAGCGCAGGAACCCCGATGTTGCTCACCTCGTTAGCCAATGCATCATCTGCACTAACCGGTGCAGAAGTTGGCACCTTCTTTGCATCTCACGGAACCCGCTCGACATCTCGTTTGCTCTGGTTGGCACACGCATCAACTCCACGCGGACGCTTGATCCTTGACGCCGGCGCAGTCATAGCAATTCTGGAGCGCGGAGTCTCACTCTTGCCTGCTGGAGTTACCGCAGTTGAAGGTGAATTCATTGCTGGAGATACTGTGGAACTAGTAGGCGCGGATAAGAAAGTAATTGCACGCGGATTAGTCGCATTTGATTCAGAAGAAATCCCACAAATGCTGGGGCGCTCAACGAAAGAGCTCGCCACAACTTTAGGCGCAGAATACGAGCGCGAATTAGTTCATCGCGATGATTTAGTCCTCCTCGGTTAAATAGAAAGATATAAACTTAAATCATGGACGCGGTCGAAATAGTTTCAGAGTTAGCCCTAAAGGCACGTACCGCGGCACGCACACTCTCGACTGCAAGTGGCGCTGAGCGCAAAGCTGCTTTGTACGCAATTGCCACAGCCATTGAATCTCGCAGCGCAGAAATTTTAAAAGCAAATAGCGAGGATATTGCGCGCGCAAAGTCAGAAGATATGCATCCGCAAATGCAAGATCGTTTATTGCTTACCGAATCTCGTGTGGCTGGTATGGCAAATGGAGCTCGTTTAGTTGCAGATCTTCCAGATCCACTTGGACAAGTTCTGCGCCATTCAACCCTGCCAAATGGTTTAGATCTAAAGCAGATCTCCGTTCCGTTTGGCGTAATCGGAATGGTCTATGAAGCCCGTCCAAATGTGACGGTAGATGCTGCAGTCATTTTGCTTATGTCCGGCAACGCTGCACTGTTGCGCGGATCTTCTTCGGCAGCAGCCAGCAATCAAGTTCTAGTTACAGTTATTCGTGATGCGCTTGCAACAACAAAAATATCTCCAGAAGTCGTTCAATTAGTTCCATCTGATGATCGGGCGACTGTAAAAGCCTTACTTAACGCGCGCGGAAAAGTTGATCTAGTTATCCCACGAGGAAGCGCTGCACTTATTCGCATGGTGGTTGACGAGTCAACTGTCCCAACGATTGAAACCGGCGCAGGTGTTTGTCACGTTTACGTCGATGAATTCGCTGATATTGAAAAAGCTTTGCCAATTTTGATTAACTCTAAGACGCATCGTCCAAGTGTCTGTAACGCTGCCGAGACGCTCTTGGTGCACCGGGCTATTGCTCCAACATTCTTGCCGATGGCTTTGAAAGCTCTCTCTGATGCCGGAGTTATTTTGCACGCCGATGCAACCGCCCAGAAAGTTGCGGAAAAATTCGGTATCGCATCAACGCCTGCAACTGATCAAAATTGGTGCACTGAATACGGAATTCTTGAAATGAATGTCGGCGTGGTCGATTCCGTTGATGCCGCAGCGGATCACATTGCAAAGTACGGCACCAATCACACCGAAGCGATTGTTACGGAAAACAGAGCAAACGCGGATCGATTTATCGCGCTGGCTGATTGCGCAGCGGTAATGGTCAATACTTCTACGAGATTTACTGATGGTGAGCAAATGGGATTTGGCGCTGAAATCGGGATCTCAAATCAGAAACTCCATGCCCGTGGCCCAATGGGCTTAGAGGCGATGACAACTACCACTTGGATCGTCACCGGCGATGGGCAAATTCGCTCGTAACGCGCTTTCTCATTAAACTTCACTCACTATGAGCAGCCTTTCCCGCGATGATGTAGCAAAGTTGGCATCTCTCGCCCGAATCGAGATGACCGAGGATGAACTCGTAAATCTCGCATCACAATTTGGCAGCATCCTCGACGCGGTGGCGCGAGTACAGGAATTAAACCTGGAGGGCGTTAAAGCGACATCACATCCTCAGCCAATCGAAAATATCTTTCGCGAAGATCAAGTGCAACCAAGCCTGACTCCAGAAGCAGCTCTATCGGGAGCGCCAGCACAAGAGGATCAGCGTTTTAGGGTTCCACAAATTCTTGGGGAAGCTGAATGATAAAAAATACTGCTGCACAAATGTCAGCATCCCTTGAATCGGGAGAGATTACTTCAGTTGCTCTCACGCAAAACCATTTAGATCGCATCAGCGAAGTAGATTCAAAAGTTAAAGCTTTCTTACATGTTGATGGTGAGAGCGCACTTGCACAAGCGGCAAAGGTAGATGCCGACCGCGCTGCCGGAAAGAAGTTGCACCCCCTTGCTGGCGTTCCACTTGCGCTGAAAGATGTCTTAGCGCAAGAAGGCGTGCCAACAACTGCTGGCTCAAAAATTTTGCAAGGCTGGAAGCCTCCTTATGACTCCACCGTTGTTACAAAGTTAAAGCAAGCCGGAGTTGTCATTCTTGGCAAAACTAATATGGATGAATTCGCGATGGGTTCCTCTACTGAGAATTCGGGTTACGGACCAACTTTCAATCCTTGGGATTTATCACGCACGCCAGGTGGTTCAAGCGGAGGATCTGCAGCTGCAGTTAGCGCCTTTGAAGCACCGATCGCTGTTGGATCAGATACTGGTGGATCAATCCGCCAACCAGCAGCGCTAACCGGAATCGTGGGCGTTCGTCCTACTTACGGCGCAGTCTCGCGCTATGGACTCATCGCATACTCATCAAGCCTTGATCAAGCAGGGCCATTTGGTCGCACAGTTCTAGACACTGCAATGTTGCATGAAGTTATGGCGGGCCACGATCCTAAGGATGCAACCAGTATTAACGCGGCGGTTCCAAATGTAGTTGCAGCTGCACGTAGCGCAAATGTTAAAGGTAAGAAAATTGGCGTAATCAAGCAGCTACAAGGCGATGGTTATCAAAAGGGAGTGCTTGCTCGATTTAATGAATCACTTGAAATGCTTGCCTCGTTGGGTGCGGAAATAGTTGAAGTAGATTGCCCAAGTTTTGAATATGCACTCGCTGCTTATTACTTAATTGCGCCATCTGAATGTTCATCTAATCTCGCACGCTTTGATGCCATGCGTTACGGACTTCGCACCGGCGATGTAGATGGCGCTTCTGCAGAATCTGTAATGAACGCTACCCGCGAAGCGGGATTTGGTCGCGAGGTAAAGCGCCGCATAATCCTTGGCACATACGCGTTGTCATCTGGATATTACGATGCTTATTACGGCAGCGCGCAGAAGATTCGCACGCTGATCATTGAAGATTACAAAAAAGCATTTACCCAGGCAGATGTATTGGTCTCACCTACATCGCCAATCACCGCCTTTAAGATCGGTGAAAAATCAGAAGATCCAATCGCGATGTATTTGGCCGATGTTGCAACTATCCCGGTAAACCTGGCAGGTATCTGCGGAATGAGCTTGCCTGCAGGTCTGGCTGATGAAGATGGTCTGCCTGTCGGTTTCCAGATAATGGCGCCCGCCTTGCAAGATCAAAGACTCTACGAAGTCGGCGGCGCACTTGAAGCATCACTTGCCAGCAAGTGGGGCGGATATTTAATTGAACAAGTTCCAGCGCTAGGAGGTGCCAAATAATGGCGCTTACCTATGACGATGTAATTTCAAAGTACGAGCCTGTACTTGGCCTGGAAGTTCACGTTGAGTTAAATACTGAATCAAAGATGTTCTGTTCTTGCAGCACAACCTTTGGGGGAGAACCGAACACCCAAACTTGCCCCGTCTGCTTGGCGCTTCCAGGAGCGTTGCCAGTTGTAAATGCTAAAGCGATCGAATCAACGATCAAGATTGGCTTAGCGCTGAACTGTCAGATTGCTCCATATAGTCGCTTCGCACGTAAAAACTATTTCTATCCTGATATGCCTAAGAATTTCCAGATCTCTCAATATGACGAACCAATTTGTTTCGATGGATATGTAGATGTGGAGATTGAGACCGAAGAAGGTCCAAAGCAGTTCCGCATTGAAATTGAGCGCGTACATATGGAGGAAGACACTGGAAAGTCGCTGCACGTTGGTGGTGCAACAGGTCGAATCCACGGCGCTGAATATTCACTTCTTGATTACAACCGCGCCGGCATTCCACTTGTAGAAATTGTTACCAAGATTGTTCCAGGTACAGGAAAGTACGCACCAGAAGTTGCTAAGGCATACGTCGCCGAACTCCGCGACATTCTGCGCGGCCTTAAAGTCTCTGATGTAAAGATGGAGCAAGGTTCACTTCGTTGTGATGCCAACGTATCGCTTCGCTTAATTGGATCTGATGTATTAGGAACCCGCTCAGAGACGAAGAACGTAAACTCACTTCGCTCGGTAGAGCGTGCAATCCGTGGTGAAATGATTCGCCACGCTGAACTCTTAAATGATGGCAAGAAGGTTAAGCAAGAGACCCGCCACTTCCAAGAAGATACCGGCCTTACACGATCTGGCAGATCAAAAGAGCAAGCCGAGGATTACAGGTATTTCCCTGAACCAGATTTGGTACCGGTTGCACCAGCCGCAGCTTGGATTGAAGAACTACGCGCACAACAACCAGAGCGTCCTTCACTACGTCGCAAGCGGTTAAAAGAGCAGTGGGCGGTTCCTGATAAGGAAATGGCGGCGATGATCAACGCCGATGCTTTAGATATTGTTGAAGAAACTGTTTTGCTTGGCGCCGATCCAACTAAGGCGCGCACCTGGTGGCT